>JBCCBY010000151.1:0-7406 GCA_039033795.1 Pseudomonadota bacterium
CTAACTGCTCTGGGTAGAGAATAACGCGAGATCGTCGAGACCGAACAAGCCCATCTTAGGACTCGTTGATCCGCCCCCATTTTTTCTCGAGGCGGTAGACCTCCGGAAATCCAATCAGCTCATTAAACTCTTGGAAATCGAACATTGGGATGTCCGGCGACACGGACGTTCCCGCTGTCTTTAAGTGCATCAATGCCTTTTCCACCGCATAGGAAGCGGAAAGGCTGGAGATGGCTGGAAACAGCGCCACTTGGAAACCGATCTCAGCGAGCGCCTCTGCTGATCGGATGGGCGTTTTGCCGCCATCCGCCATGTTGGCGAGCATCGGCTGGCTGATCGATGCACAGGCTTGGCGCATTTCCTCCTCGCTTTCGAGCGCTTCGACAAAAACAATATCGGCGCCAGCCTCGCCATAAGCGACCCCTCGTTCAATCGCCTTGTCAAAACCCTCCGGCGCCCGAGCATCAGTCCTTGCAATGATGATCGTCTCTTCTGGATTGTGCCGTGCTTCACAGGCAACGCCGATCTTATCGACCATCTCAGCTTGCTCAATCACGCGCTTATAAGGTGTGTGCCCACACTTTTTGGGGAACTCCTGATCCTCGAGTTGAATGGCGCAGGCGCCAGCTTCTTCATAGCCTTGCACCGTATGGTGAACGTTGAGCAGGCCGCCGAACCCGGTATCGGCATCGGCAATCACGCTGGCGTTGGAGGTTTGCGCCAACAAGCGGACCCGCTCCACCATCTGTGAATAGGTGGTGAGACCCGCATCGGGGAGGCCGTAAATTGCGGCGCTCGACCAGTAACCAGAGTAGAAAACAAAATCGAAGCCCACCTTGTTCGCGATGGTGGCTGCGATCAGGTCAGGGATACCCGGAGCAACCACAAAGTGGCCGTCATTCAGGGTTTTGCGAAGGCTGGGTTTTCGGTTGCTCATTCATCGGTCCTTCCTAGGTGCCCGATCTATCGCCCGAGCGGGTGCTGCGTGGTGAATCGATCATTCTCATGTCCGATTGTCGGATACCCATCGTGCGCGAGTGGACAGAACCGTCTTCAAACCGACATGGAATAAGCACCGCGAACGAGGAACAGGCTGTTGGCAACAGATCTCGATAAGGATTATAGTGAAGCGGGTTTCGGCCGAACGCTCGAGCCAGGAGATACCCCGGCGCTCATCATTATCGACTTCGTTGCCGCCTATCTTGAAGAAGAAAGCCCTCTTTATGCTGGTGTTGAGACCGCGCTTGCATCGACCTGCCGTGTTCTGGCAGCGGCGCGGGCAGCCGGTGTTCCCATCATTCACACATGCGTTGAATTCACACCGGGCGGTCTTGATGGCGGTGTTTTCTATAAAAAAGTAGGTGCCCTGAAGTGTTTCGAGAGGGGGTCGCCGCTTGGCGCATTTGGTGAAGGCTTAGAGCCAGGCCCTGACGAGATTGTGATCACCAAACAGTATGCGTCGGCGTTTTTTGGCACCAGTCTTTCCGCAACCCTGACGGCCCTGGGCGTCAACACAACGATTTTGACTGGGGTTTCGACATCTGGATGCGTGAGAGCGACCGCGGTGGACGCGGTCCAGCATGGCTTCGTTCCTCTGGTTGTCCGCGACGCGGTTGGTGATCGCGATCCACGCCCCCATGAGGCCAGTCTCTTTGATCTGCAGGCAAAGTATGCCGAGGTGGTAAGCGAAGTTGATACGCTTTCCTACCTCAGAAACATCAATACCCCGGTGATGTGAGCGCGCATCAAGTCAGGATAAAGACAATGGAGAGATCAGTAGAAATTGTTGAAGTGGGCCCTCGCGATGGTCTGCAGAATGAGAAAAAACTTCTCTCAACTGAAGAAAAGCTTGGCCTGATAGAAAGCGCATTGCGCTCTGGGATTAGGCGTATTGAAGCGACGAGCTTTGTTCATCCCAAGCGTGTTCCGCAAATGGCGGATGCGGAAGACGTGTCCGCCGGCTTACCTGATATCGAAGGCGTCACGTTCATTGGTCTTGTTCTCAACATGCGCGGTGCTGAGCGGGCAGTGGAAACAAAGCTTCATGAAATTGGCGCAGTGGCCCTCGCTTCGGACACATTTGGGCAAAAAAACCAGGGCCAGACCTCGATGGAATCTGTGACCGAGGCGACAAAAATTGTCCGCTTTGCACGGTCAGAAGGTCGTCGTGCAAACGTGACATTGAGTGCCGCCTGGGGGTGCCCCTTTGAGGGAGAGGTATCCCATCAACACGTGGTTGATATGGCGAAGGCTGTGGCTGATGCCGGCCCTCACGAGATTGCGCTCGCGGACACGATCGGATTTTAAAAAAAATAAAATGTGGAGGCACTCCTTTCCGCCGTGAAAGATGCCGTACCCGGAATGCCGCTCCGTGCGCATTTCCATAACACCCGGAACACAGGGCTAGCGAACGCATATGCCGCTGTCGGTGCCGGTGTGGCCACGCTCGATGCGAGCTTCGGCGGTGTGGGCGGCTGTCCTTTTGCCCCGGCGGCCACAGGAAATATTCCGACAGAAGATCTGATCTACCAGCTTCACCGAGGCGGTGTGAGAACGGGTGTCGACCTTGATGCTGCGATCGAAACAGGGGCGTGGGTCGCCAAAATGCTCGATGGCGCACCGGGTCTGTTGATGAAAGCAGGTGTTTTTCCGCCTGCCCCGATCGGCAATCAGAAAAATGTTGCGTAGACGTACAGAATAAGGAGACTGGCCATGGCTTATAGACTGGGCGTTGATGTTGGGGGTACGTTTACGGATGTTCTTCTGTTTGATGACCTAAGTGGTCAGGCGCATCGAACAAAAGTTCCCTCGACGCCGTCGGACCCATCTCAAGCGGTTGTGGCCGGAGCCCAGCGGATCTGTGAAATCGCTCAAGTGGATCCCACTGATATTGATTACTTTCTTCACGGAACGACCGTCGCCACCAACGCCATTCTCGAAGGCAAGGGCGCCCGGGTCGGTTTGGTGGTGACAGAAGGATACAAGCAAATCCTGCAAGTCGCCCGCTCTTTGGTCCCCGGAGGGCTGGCGGCCTGGATCATATGGCCGAAACCATCACCCATGGCGCGTCTTGAGGATACGGTCGAAGTCAGTGGACGTATTGATGGCCAAGGCGGTGAGCTGCGCGAATTGGATGAGGCACAGGTTAGAGAAGCGCTTCAGCAACTCAAGGGTCAAGGCATTGAGGCGCTCACGATTTGCCTCATGAATTCCTATCTCAATCCGCAGCACGAGCGACGCGTTGGCGAGATAGCGCGGGAAGTCTTTGGCGATATGCCCGTCTCTCAAAGCTTTGATATTCTCCCCGAGATGTACGAATACGAGCGAGCACTGACGACTGTTGCGAATTCGGCAGTGCGGCCTGTGATCGGTCGTTATGTGGGCAACCTTAACCGAGATCTGAAGGAAGGGGACATCAGTGCTTCGATCAATCTTCTTCGTTCAGATGGCGGACTGATGTCGGCGGAAAAATCTCAAAATGCTCCTGTCGATCTCTTAATGTCTGGACCCGCGGGAGGCGTAACCGGAGCATTATGGGTTGCCGCACAAGCGGGGTTCCAAAACGTTTTAACCCTCGATGTTGGCGGCACGTCAACGGATGTCGCGCTTGTCGAAAACGGCGAGCCCCGTCTTGTGCGGGAGACAGAGGTCGGCCACCTCGCGGTCCGGGCACCTTCGTTGGATGTCAAAACTGTTGGCGCCGGCGGCGGCTCGATAGCCCATGTGCCGGAGCTCACCAAGGCGTTGCGCGTTGGACCAGAAAGCGCAGGCGCCGTGCCAGGACCCGCTGCCTACGGAAAAGGCGGTGAGCAGGCGACGGTGACCGATGCGAACGTCGTGCTCGGTAATCTTCCTCGATCTTTATTGGGCGGGGCGTTCGATCTTGATCGCGAAGCGGCTGTCAAAGCCGTCGGCTTGGTGGCTGACGGGTTGGGCGTGAGCCTTGAGGAGGCGGCGCAAGGAATCATCGATATCGTCAACGAGAACATGTTCGGCGCTCTACGGATGATTTCCGTCCAGCAGGGTTATGACCCCCGCGAGTTTGCGCTCATGGGATTTGGCGGTGCCGGAGCGCTTCATGCGAACGCAGTGGCCAAGCTCTTGGGGTCATGGCCGGTTATCATTCCGTGTGCACCTGGTGTCTTATGCGCTCTTGGCGATGCCACCACGCGAAGCCGCGCAGAGCTTTCGCGGTCGTTTTCCAAGGTTCGCCGCGACACGTCCGCAGGGGAAATTGCTGATTTGCTGCTTGAGATGGGCCAAGCGGTGACGAACAGCCTGGAAGATGAAGGCGTGACTTCCAGTGATGTCGAGATGCGGTATCAGATTGATATGCGCTATCACGGACAAGGGTTTGAGATTCCTATCCTGGTCGATGCTGCGACCTTTAAGGATGGTGGTTTGGATCGTCTGTGTGGAGCCTTTGATGATGAACATGCGCGTATGTTCACATTCAACATGGATACAGCACACGAGGTGGTGAATCTGAGGGCCATCGGCCTTGGGCCTAGACTATCTTTGCCATCGATTGAAATTGAAAAGGGCGACGGTAACCCAGAAAAAGCTTTCATTTCTGATCATGAGATCTACACGGATGGTCAGAGAAGGCCAGCGAAGATCTATGATCGCGATCATCTTCGTGCCGGCGATGTTGTTCCTGGGCCGGCTATTGTTTGCGAAATGGATTCAACAACCCTGATCCTTGCTGATCATGTCGCACGCGTCGATCCGTTCGGAAACATTCTTATTCAGCCTGCATAAGTGGAGGGCGCTATGCCAGCAAGAATTATTGAAACAAGTGAATTGCCGCCCGCTCTCGGTGATATTGATCCGGTCACGTTGGACATTGTTGAAAATGCACTGCGCAACGCGCGGGTGGAGATGGATGCGACACTCTTCCGAACGGCGCTTTCCCCCGGAATTCGTGAGCAAGGTGACGCCTTTCCGCTCATTGCCAATCGCGACGGAAAGATGATCGTCGGCCAATTTGGCTCGTTCATCGACGGGTTCTTGCAAAACTACGAGGGTGATATTGAAGATGGGGACGTCATTCTCCTGAATGATCCGTACAGCTGTGAAGGGGCGATCAGTCATGCCAATGACCAGCTGGTCATCACCCCTGTTTTCCGAGAGGGGCATCTCATTGCTTGGGCTGCAATGTTTGGTCACATGACTGACGTGGGCGGAAAGGTCCCTGGATCTCTTCCGAACGACGCGCGCTCTATTTTTGAAGAAGGCCTGCGCATGCCGCCCGTCAAGCTCTATCGGAAGGGAGAGCTGCAGCAAGATATTTTGAACATCGCCGTGCACCATAGCCGCATGCCCGAATGGTACCGGGCCGATCTTCACGCCATCGTGGCGGCCTGCCGTGTTGGCGCGCTTCGCGTTAATGAGATCTGTGATCGCTTTGGCGAGTCAACAGTGCACGAATCAATGAGTATGCTCCTCGATCGAAATCATCGGGCGATGAAGCACTTGATCACAACGATGATCGGTGAAGACAAGGTGAGCTTTGAGGACTATGTCTGCGATGACGGCAAAGGGTCGGGCCCTTTCAAGATCAAATGCACGATGTGGCGTGAAGGCGAGAAAGTCATTCTCGATTTCGATGGAACAGATCCTCAATCTCAGTATTCGATCAATTTCTACTTGAACGAAAATATGTTCAAGATGTTCTTTGGCATCTACATGATTATGGTCTTTGACCCACAAGTTCTGTTCAATGATGGATTCTATGATCTCGTCGAGGTGAGGATCCCAGACGGGTCTCTCTTGAAGCCAAAATTCCCCGCCGCGCTGTCGTGTCGGACCCACGCGCTTGGCCGAATTTTTGACGTCCTCGGTGCACTTCTCGGTCAAAAAACACCAGAGTTTCTCAACGCAGCAGGTTTCTCATCGAGTCCGCATCTGATGTTCTCGGGGTTCGATGAGAAGGGTGAGTGGTTTCAGCTTTTCCAGATTGGTTTTGGCGGCATCCCCGGCAGACCGCTTGGTGATGGTCCTGACGGTCATTCGCTCTGGCCCGGATTTACCAACGTTCCGAACGAGTTCTTGGAACGCTACTTCCCTATGATTATCGAGAAATATGAATCCGCGCCCGACTCCGGTGGTGCGGGTTTGCACCGTGGGGGGAACGGTATCCACATGATTTATCGGTTTACGCATGCGGGTGATATTTCCATTCACGATGATCGTTGGTTTGTTCCGCCATGGGGTGTGAACGGAGGAAAACCAGCAGCACGATCATGGAAACGGCTTGAGCGGGCCGATGGTTCGGTTGAGGTTCTGGGCGCAAAAGTTGATAACATCGCTGTGGGTGCGGGGGATTTGCTCCACTATGTCACGTGGGGGGGTGGCGGTTGGGGCGATCCACTCGAGAGAGATCCGGGTCTCGTCGCCCACGAAGCGCGGTGCGGGCTTGTCACTCTTGCTGGCGCACGCAATTATGGTGTTGTTCTTGATACAGAATATACCGTCGATCAAAACGCAACCGACACTTTACGTGATGAGATGCGGAATGAGCGGGGTGACACATCGCTCTTTGACTTTGGCGGCGACATTGAAGAGTTGCGGGCCCGCTGTTTAGACGAGACAGGGCTGCCCGCCCCCGTCCAACCCCAGTGGCGCGTATCGAAAGACCACAGCAGCCTTGCAGCTGAATAGGACAAGAGGAGAGGGTGATGGCGAGCATGACGGACAATCACGAGCACGGAGCGACAGAGCCGCAGGGGCCGCTAAAAAACATTCGTGTGATTGAGCTGGGCCAGCTTATCGCCGGTCCTTATTGCGGCCAGTTGATGGCGGATTTCGGTGCCGATGTGATCAAGGTTGAGCCCCCAGGTAAGGGTGACCCGATGCGGGTTTGGGGGCGAGGGGATTATCCTCTTTGGTGGACAGTCTGCGCAAGGAATAAGCGTTGTGTCACGGCCAATCTGCGGGAGCCTGAGGGGCAAGACATCATCAAACGCCTTGTGAAAGAAGCGGATATTCTGCTCGAAAATTTCCGTCCAGGGACGATGGAGAAATGGGGTCTTGACTATGAGACGCTGAAAGACATCAATCCCGGTTTGATCATGGTTCGCGTCTCAGGATACGGACAAACAGGTCCTTACGCGCGCCGGGCGGGCTATGCTGCCATCGGCGAGGCGATGGGAGGGATGCGCTACCTTTCAGGGTTTCCCGATCGTCGCCCAAGCCGGACAGGGCTTTCCCTGGGCGACACGCTCGCTGCGACTTACGCTTGTGTTGGCGCGCTCGCAGCCCTTGAGCATCGACGGCAGACCGGAGAGGGGCAAGTGGTCGATGCAGCCATCTATGAATCGGTTCTTGCCACGATGCCCACCAACCTGTGTGCTCTGGTTCACGTTTTTGCCACACCTGCTCTCTTCTTGCTCGTGGAACGGGGA
>JBCCBY010000152.1:0-7405 GCA_039033795.1 Pseudomonadota bacterium
GGAAACCAACCAGCACCGTCTCGATCTCTGGAAGAACCGTGATTTGAAGGCTCATAATGCTTTACCGTTCTCGCGCTCATAGGCTTCGATGTCACAAACCGCATCCATCAGGACGGACAATGGATCGGCGCCTTGAAGCAGACAGCGCCGAGCAAAAGGCTCCGTGGCAAAGGACACGACATGATTGCCAAACCGAATTTCCTCCTCTTCGAGATCGATTGTTAACTCACGATCGGGTGTACTGAGCAAAAGGTCGAGGGTGGCTTCATCGACCTCGACCGGCAACAAGCCGTTTTTGACCGCGTTCGACTTGAAAATGTCACCAAATGAGCTGCTTATAACAGCGCGGACGCCAAAAGCATCGAGCGCCCAGGCTGCATGTTCGCGCGAGCTACCGCAGCCAAAATTATCACCAGCAATCAAAATATTATGTGTGTCAGGATCAATATCATTGATAGGATGATCGAGCGTGTTGCCCTCTTTGTCGAAGCGCCAATCACGGAAAGCTGCGTCTCCCAACCCATCGCGATCTGTCGTCGTCAAAAACCGAGCAGGAATAATCTGATCGGTATCCACATTGGAGGTCGCGACGGCAACTGTTTTGCTCGTCACTTTGCCAAATGGTTTCATCATGTCACCTCCAATTGGCGAGGATCGGCAAGCCGGCCGACAACAGCGGAAGCAGCAGCTGTCGCAGGGCTGGCTAAAATAGTCCGCACACCTTCTCCTTGACGCCCTCGGAAGTTTCGGTTGGACGTTGAAACGACCACCTCTCCGGGTGCGCCTTTGTCTCCGTTCATGGCAATGCACATCGAACAACCGGGCTCACGCCATTCTGCGCCTGCGGTCACAAAGACTTTATCGAGGCCTTCGTCCTCTGCTTGTTTTTTGACCGCCGCAGAACCCGGCACAACAAGCATGCTAACGTGATCGGCAACCCTCTTGCCGCGCAGCAGACCTGCGACTTGCCGCAGATCTTCAATACGTCCATTTGTACACGAACCGACAAACACGCGGTTGACAGCAATCGCCGACAGCTCTTCGCCGCCAGACAAGCCCATATAGTCGAGTGCTTCGGATGCGTTCGCGTTGCTCGCGGCGGGCACATTGCCGTTCACCGGGGCTGCTTCGTGCGGGCTCACGCCATAGGTCACCATGGGAACGATCGTTGCGGCGTCGATCGTGATCTCCTTGTCGAAGACTGCGTCGTCATCACTATAAAGCTCGGACCACGAAGCAATGGCCGCATCCCAATCCTCTGGAATACCTGGTCGGCCAGCAAGATAGTCAAACGTTGTTTGATCAGGTGCCACCATGCCGGCGCGTGCACCGGCTTCAATTGAAAGGTTGCATAGGGTCATCCGCCCTTCCATCGACAGGGCACGGACGGCTTCTCCGGCATACTCCAACACATAACCTGTGCCGCCATCCATCCCAAGGCGTGCGATCACTGTGAGCGCCATATCCTTCGCGGTCACACCTGGCGCCGTTGTCCCGTCGAACACGATACGGAGCGTTTTCGGTTTGCGTTGAAAGAGTGCCTGGGACGCAAGAACATGCCCAACCTCGGTCGTTCCTATGCCGAAGGCGAGCGCACCGAACGCGCCGTGTGTGCTGGTGTGGCTGTCGCCACAGACAACCACGGTCCCAGGATGAGTCCGCCCAAGCTCCGGACCCACCATATGAACAATACCGCGGCGGGGATCGTCTAAGTCCAATAGAACGATGTTGTGCAATGCGCAATTGGTGCGGAGGGTGTCGATCTGGTTCTCAGCTGCCGTTGTTGCATAGGGCAGCCGACCATCCTTGCCTGCAGGTAAGGTCGGGACCGAGTGATCAATTGTTCCCAAGGTCAGGTCTGGCCGGCGAACCTTGAGGCCGCGCTCGGCGAGCACTTGAAACGCCTGCGGGGTGGTCACCTCATGAATAAGGTGCAAGCCCACATGCAAAATCGCGGGGCTGTCCGGCGCCTCGTCTCTGACGAGATTCCGTTCCCAGACTTTATCAAACAGTGTCTTGCCGGTCACGCTTCTGCCACCACCCTGTTAGAAGCGCCCGACACAAGTGTACGGAGTTGCTCATCAGACACTTCGTGGTGTTCGTCGGCGAGCACTTTAAAGGCGCTGAAGATCGCATCGCGCGTGTCAACGGGTACCTCGTGACCGAGCTCTTCAAGCCGAGCAAAAAGAGCGTGCTTACCAGAGTGTTTGCCTAACACCAGGGAGCTCACGGGTGCGCCGACGTCTTCTGGCTCCATGATCTCATAGGTCTTGCGGTTGCTCAGCATACCGTGCTGGTGAATGCCTGCTTCGTGCGCAAAAGCGTTCCGCCCAACGACGGCTTTGTTTCGTTGCACCTTCTCACCCGTGATGTCCTCAAGCGTGCGTGACGCATCATAGAACTTTGTCGTATCGATTTTGGTTTGCACTTCATAGGTGTCTCGGCGTGTCCGCATGGCCATCACCACCTCTTCCATGGCACAGTTCCCCGCGCGTTCACCGATGCCATTGATCGTGCATTCAATCTGCCGAACGCCGGCACGGACCGCCGCCAAGCTGTTCGCTGCTGCCATGCCGAGGTCATCGTGACAATGGGTCGAGAAGATTACATCATTGCCTGGTTCCACTGCTTCGATCAGATAGCGGAAGACTTCATAGGTCTCCTCCGGTGTGAAGTACCCCACCGTATCAGGAACATTGAGTGTTCCTGCGCCAGCTTCAGTGGCGGTTTTCAAGCATTCAGCCAGAAAGGTTTTCTCGGTCCGCATGGCGTCTTCGGCGGAGAACTCGACATCGTCAAAGACTTTCCGGGCGTAACGAACACCGTGATCGATTGCATCAAGGATTTCGCCTTTTCGCATTTGCAGCTTGTGCTGACGGTGCGTTGGGCTTGTGCCGATGAAAACATGCGCCCGTTTGCGCGGTGCGCCGTCCAGGGCTTCTGCCGCAGCGTCGATGTCCCGTTCGGTGACGCGCGCTAAGGAGCAAACGATCGGGCCGTCGGCTTCTTGAGCGATCGCTTTGACCGCTTCGGCGTCCCCGGGGGAAGCGGCGGCGAAGCCTGCTTCGATCACATCCACCTTGAGGTCCGAAAGCGCGCGCGCCATGCGCAGCTTTCCCTTCATGGTCATGGAAAAGCCGGGGCTTTGTTCGCCGTCCC
Organism: Pseudomonadota bacterium; assembly: GCA_039033795.1. Classification (GTDB taxonomy): domain Bacteria; phylum Pseudomonadota; class Alphaproteobacteria; order Caulobacterales; family Parvularculaceae; genus Parvularcula. Next base: position 3,160 of record JBCCBY010000152.1, read on the forward strand.
GCAACGTCGTGTCAAAAATTCGAACTGTATCTGATGGTTGATAGGTCATGGTTCGTGCACTCAATAATTCGCTAATTCTGGTAAAAAGCCTTCCTCGCGGAGGGCGTGAATGATGCGATCCATATGCTCGGGACCTGTGGCCTCTACGGATATATCGAGGTGTGTTTCCTTCGCAGGCAGATCATTAAAGACTTTGTGGTAGGCAACATCAATGACGTTGCCTCCTGCTGCGCCGATGGCCGCGGAAACCCGGGTCAATTGTCCCGGTACGTCCATCAGCGCGATCCTAAGTCGCGCAAGACGACGCTGGCGAGCGAGGTCGCGCATCAAGATGGCGGAAAGAAGACGAGCGTCAATGTTACCGCCGCAAAGAATAACGCCAACACATTTCCCGCGGAAGAGGGAGGGGTGTGCCAACATCGCGGCAAGACCAGCTGCACCAGCGCCCTCGACAAGGGTTTTCTGTGTGCTGAGAAGAAGAGAAAGAGCTCGCTCCAGATCACGTTCTTCGACCGTTACGATTTCATCGACATAGTCCGCGGCGACTTTGCGTGTCAGCTGCCCGACATTGGCCACGGCAATTCCTTCGGCCAGGGTCATGCCGCCACAAGGACGTTTGGTTCCGCGGACCGCGTTGAGCATACCAGGATAGAGCGATGCCTGGACACCGATCACTTTGATGTCTGGGCGGCGCGACTTGGCGACCGCCGCCATTCCCGCGATCAAGCCGCCGCCGCCAATTGGTACAACCAGTGTATCAATGCCTGGGGCTTGTTGGAGCATTTCTGCTGCCGCAGTTCCCTGACCGGCGGCCACATGCGGATCGTCGAAGGGATGAACAAGCGTAAGACCGCGTTCGGCGATGAGGCGTTCAGCCTCTTCACTCGCCGTTTCAAACCCATCTCCGTAAAGAACAACGTCCGCACCCAAACGACGGGTTTCTTCAACCTTCACGGATGGGGTGTGAGCTGGCATAACGATGGTTGCATCAATGCCAAGAAGCTGGGCATGACGCGCAAGGCCCTGTGCATGATTGCCGGCCGAGGCGGCGATTACGCCCGCGCGCTTCTCGCGTTCTGAAAGGGAGAGAAGTTTAGCGAGAGCGCCGCGCTCTTTAAAGGCGCCGGTGACTTGCATATTCTCGTATTTTAGAAAAACTTGCGCCCCGGTTTTTTCTGAAAGCTTCGTGCTCGGAAGGCAGGGCGTCTCGGCCACGTTTGCCCAAGCGGGGTCGTCTTTTTCAACAATAGCGCGCCAATCATCGGCCAACAAACCGAGCGGGTTGTCACAGACAGAAGGATCGCCATCGACCGGGGCAGGGGCGTCGTCAAATGACGGCGGCATGAGGGATCTCCTTCCACCGGCTTGGTTGTTCCCGACTGCGCCGTTCGAGCCGAACGGCACGTACGTTATGCAGGCGTTCGATCTGTAAACGAAGTGTCTCAATCGAACGGTTGTTGCCCGTCGGTGAGACCTGGACACGTGTTTCCACACCGCCCTCTATTTCTTCAACCAGAAGCGAGCGGACACTCCAGCCGCGCTGCTCGATCACTGTCCAAACACGACGAAGCGTTCCGTTCACATTATCGGATTCAATTGTGAACGTTTCAATCGTCGCACGACGGGTGTTGGGAGAAAGAGGGATACTCATGGTCTACCCCTCCAGCATTTCACTGTTGGACTTGCCCGGAGCGACCAACGGCCAGACATTTTCCGCAGGATCAATAATGGCGTGCAACAGGATTGGGCCTTCGGCAGAAAGCAGGCGATCAATCGCACCTTTGACCTCACTGCGCTTGCTGATTGTGAATGCTTCAACACCAAAGGCCTGGGCAACCACGGCGAAATCCGGATTGTCCGAAAGGTCAACTTCGGAGAAGTTGCCGTCAAAAAATAGCTCCTGCCACTGACGAACCATGCCAAGGCGGGAGTTGTTGAGGACAATCACCTTGAGGGGAATTTTGTACCTGTTCAGGGTGGCGAGTTCTTGGATGTTCATCATCACGCCACCATCGCCATTGATAGAGACAACAGTGCTCTCAGGTTCTGCCAATTGGGCGCCAAGAGCAGTTGGGAGACTATAGCCCATGCTGCCGAGGCCGCCCGATGTCAGATGCGCTTGCGGGCGGCTGAAATGGCAATGCTGGGCCACCCACATCTGATGCTGTCCAACATCCGGTACACCGACGAAGCTATCACCCGCAGCGACCGAAAGATCTCGAAGAAGGGAGGGGGCGAAAATACCGTCACCGGGCGCATCATAACGAGCTTTAAACTCTTCTTTCCGTGCACTGTTCAGCTGTACCCAGTCGTCGATCACACCGGGTTCGGGACGAAGGCTTTCGATCGCTGGAATGAGCTCACCAGCAACAGAAACATCCGCATACCGAAGCTTAGAGATCTCACTCTTGTCGCGATCGAAATGGATCACGCGAGCCTTGGGGGCAAAGCCGTCGAGGCGCCCCGTCGCACGGTCATCGAAGCGCCCGCCGATATTGATCAAAAGATCGCACTCTTGGACGGCCATGTTGGCCGCGCGGCTGCCATGCATGCCAATCATGCCGAGGAGCTGAGGGTGATCCGTTGGCAGATTACCGAGGCCATGCAGCGTTGAAACCGCGGGAATACCAGAGCGTTCAACCAGCTTGCGCACCGCATCGGTGGCTCCCGCACGGGTGATCCCGCCACCGAGATAGAAGAGCGGGCGCTCAGCATCGCGCATGGCGGCTTCGGCGCGACGCAGGCCTTCCTCATCGAGGGGCATGATCTCCGGGCCATTGCACTGGATCTGCTTGCCCTGAGATTCTGCCTGTTGGACATCTTTGGGTAGATCCACCAACACCGGACCGGGTCGGCCGCTTTCAGCAATCTCGAACGCCTCTGCGATGACGGCCGGAATGTCAGCCGGGTCACGCACGATGTAGCTGTGTTTCACGATCGGCATGGTGATTCCGAACGTGTCGACTTCTTGGAATCCATCGGTGCCCATGATGGGCTGAGCGACCTGGCCCGTGATCGCCACCATCGGCACTGAATCCATGTAGGCATCGGCAATTCCGGTGACGAGATTGGTGGCGCCAGGACCAGATGTTGCCATGCAGACCCCGGCCTTGCCCGTCATCCGTCCAAACGCTGCGGCGGCAAAGGCACATCCCTGCTCATGCCGGCAGAGGATATGTTTCAGCCCAGCGCCTGTGAGCGCATCATAGACGGGCATAATCGCCCCGCCCGGATAGCCGAAAATGGTTTTAACGCCCTGGGCCACCAGCGCGTCAATCACCATCCGTGCACCAGTGCGAGGGGCTGTTGAGGTCTCCGCCTCGTTGTTCGGTTGGGTAGCTGTAGCGGTGGTCACGGTGCACTTCCCATAAATTGGGCAAAGGGGTTCACTTTGGGTTCGTCGTCGTCGTCATCGTCGACTTCAGGCTCGACAATGGGGACAGCGGGAGCCGATGCGTCAGCGACAACCAACGCAGCGGCCAGTTTCTTGTCTTCGACGTGACGTTTCGGCTCCGGCATGGTTTTATCCCTCGTCTTTGTTGTTGGCGCCTGGCTCAGCGTTTAGCCATGTCATCTTTCCACGGAGTTTCCGTCCGACTTTTTCCATTGGATGGTCGAGATCCGCAGCCAACATAGAGGTGTAGGCTGGCTTGCCGGCGAGGTTTTCTGAGATCCAGTCGCGGGCAAAGGCACCCGTTTGAATGTCTTTGAGGACGGCTCGCATCTTGTCGCGGGAGTTTTCATCCACCACCCGTGGCCCCGACTTGAGATCACCGTATGCGGCTGTTTCCGAGATAAAGTCGTGCATCTTCGCAAGACCGCCTTCATGCAACAGGTCAACAATAAGCTTCAGCTCGTGCATGCATTCGTAATAGGCCAGTTCTTCTGGATAGCCCGCTTCCACCAGCGTCTCGAAGCCCATGACAACAAGCTCTGTCGCGCCGCCGCACAGGACCGCCTGTTCACCAAAGAGGTCCGTTTCCGTTTCGTCTTTAAACGAGGTTTCAAAAACGGCTGCTGCTGTCCCGCCAAGACCGTCCGCATAGGCAAGAGCTCGATCACGTGCCTCTCCTGTGGCGTCCTGGTGGACAGCAATCAGGCACGGCACGCCCCGGCCGCGCTCATACTCCCGGCGGACAAGGGCGCCTGGTCCTTTGGGGGCCACCAAGATGACGTCGACATCCGTCGGCGCCGTCACCTGATTGTAGAGGACAGAAAATCCGTGAGCGAACATCAGTGTCTTGCC
>JBCCBY010000153.1:0-7310 GCA_039033795.1 Pseudomonadota bacterium
ATTGTTTCATTTATATTGAACCATTCATGTAAGTGTTATGAATAACATAACATTCACCTTCGTGTACTAAATAGTGATGGTCTCCTAGGCCGTTTTCTTTTGGTACATCATCATGGACAAGTCTATTAATGAGCTTTGTCATGTCTCGTTGATCAGACTATCAATGTGTCTATGTTTCATAACGGGACATGCGCTTATCTTATCAAAAGAAGCGCAGGCTGGTGAAAAAGGAACAGTCACCGCTTTGGTGGAAAACGATTACTTTGCTCAACGGGATCGCAACTACACCAACGGTCTTCGCCTCTCCTATGTAACGCCCACCATTGAGGCTCGGGAATTTGAGAAACGTTTGCTCGGACCAGATGACGGGCTCACCAAACACCGTCGCAGCTATTCAATCGGGCAGGCGCTCTTTACGCCAGACGACATTTTCACGGCCGACCCTCAACCCAACGATCATCCTTATGCTGGATATTTGTTTGGTGAGTATGCGCTCGTTGCCGAACACAAACAAACCATCGAGATTTTCACCGTCGAATTCGGACTGGTCGGGCCATGGGCACAGGGTGAGGAAACACAAAATCTTTTCCATCGCCAGACAGGACGAGAGGTGGCTGAAGGCTGGGACCATCAAATCGACAACGAGCCTGCTTTGACGCTCTCTTATGACCGAAAGCTGCCGCCTGTTTTGGACTTTGATGCGGGCTTGCTTGAAATCGATATGTCGCCCAGTTTCGGTGGTTCTCTTGGCAATGTGCGAACCCATGCACAGGCTGGCCTCAGTATACGAATTGGCAGCAATCTGCCAACGGATTATGGCCCCGCGAGGATTCGGCCATCTCTCACCGGTGCTGGCTATTTTTCGTCAGACCAGCCCATCAGCTGGTACGCTTTTGGCGGCATTCAAGGGCGTGCGGTGGTGCACAGCATCTTCCTCGACGGCAGCCTTTTTGATGATACCCCGCCTGGGGTTAACAGCGAGCCGTGTGTTTCAGACATTCAAACGGGCCTTGCGATTCAGGTCGCTGGCGTTCAATTCGCCTGGACGTATGTGTTTCGGTCCGAACGGTTTGAAGGACAGGAAGGTTCCGACCGGTTCGGCGCGGTCAGCCTATCCTTCAAACTCTAGTGCATGCTGAGTGTTTGATCAGCATGCTGTGAACACCAGAGGGGGCCTTAGACCAGCGCTTTGAGGCTTTCAGCATTATAATCCTTCAGCTCACCAAGCCGGCCGTCGCGAACTTTCACCGCCCAATCGGCATCTTGAAGAAGAGCACGCCCAACAGCGACAAGGTCAAATTCACCGCGATCCAAGCGCTCCTCAAGATCATCAAGCGGACGCAGCTCCGAATTCTGACCGACAAAGGCGCCAAAGAAGTCCGAGGACAAACCAACGGAGCCGACAGTGATGGTGGGAAGGCCCGTCAGCTTTTTCGCCCACCCCGCACAATTAAGGCCATTCTCGCCATCTTCCTCGGGGAACTCTGCCTCCCAATAGCGGCGCTGGGAGCAATGCAGCACATCAACACCGGCGTCGGCGAAGACAGTCAAAAATTCACCAAGTGCGCCAGGCGTATCAGCGAGCCGCGCAGCATAGTCCTGCTGTTTCCATTGGGAGAAACGCAGGATGATGGGAAAATCATCTCCAACAGCTTTGCGCACTTCACGGATGATATCAGCAGCAAAAGTTGCGCGTTCAGGCAGAGTGCCGCCAAAGCGGTCACCGCGGACGTTCATCTGCCCCCAGAAGAACTGGTCGATCAGATAACCATGCGCGCCGTGAACCTCCACGCAATCAAACCCAAGGCGCTTTGCCTTGCCAGCGGCCTTGGCATAGGCCATCACCATGTCGTCGATCTCTGCTTCCGTCGGCGGATCTTGTACCTGTTTGCCCTTGTGCGTGATGCCCGATGGGCTGTCTGATGGCGCTTCAGGATGCGGGCCGGTTCCGGGTTTCCGCATCATGCCCTGGTGCCAAATCTGCGGCGCGATGAGACCATTCTCCGCATGCACCGCTTTGGCAACCTCTCCCCAGCCGTCAAGCGACGCAGCCTCATGAAAATTGGGCACGTTCGGGTCATTGGACGCCCCGCCGCGATCCACCGTGGTGCCCTCCGTGACGATGAGGCCAACACCGCCCGCCGCGCGACGGGCATAATATTCCGCCACATTGGCGCCCGGAACCCCGCCCGGCGAAAAACTTCTCGTCATAGGCGCCATGACAATTCGGTTGGGAATCTCCAAGGACTTCAGCTTGAAGGGGCTAAACAGCGTATCACTCATTTTGAACCGTCTCGTTTCCTGGGCGTTGCCGCCTTAATCTGGCGCCTGTTGAACGACCAAGATAAGCAAGATTAAGGCTCCCACCAACGAAAATCCTGGGTGAGCCTGTTAGTGATGCTGAAAACCGACGGTCGGGCCTGAGAGGGGCGCTTATTGCGGCAACGCCAGGGCAACGCGTGAGGTTTGCGCGGTCACTTGGCCAACCGGTGCTGGATCATCAACCGGGACCGGGCCTTCAGACCACAGCGCGATTAAGGCATCGATCTCCGCGATCAGATCATCAGCAGTCGGATCTAGTGCGATTGCCCGCTTCCGTGCAACAATCGCAAAACCGTAGGCGTCTTGGTACTCGCCAGGGTCGGAGATCGCTCCGTCGGTGATTGCGACTGTGTATTCCTCAACAATCGTGTCCATGAGGAAGCTGATCGTCGCCACGGGATCACCGCCAGCCTGCGCCGCCATTTGAGCCAGATTCGCCTCGGCCGCCGCGAGTTGCGGCTCGATATCTTCAGCGGGAAGACCATCTTCAAGTGCTTGTGACACCGCTTCGAACACAGACGGTTGAAATCCAAGAGCATCGAGACCTTCGCGCTCAGCCTCATGGGTCTCAGAAACAGGGTGGAGCAGATGCGGTGCCGCCATGGACGCTTCACCCGCCCGGTAAAGGGCCAGCCCCGCCTCAACATGACCGCTCATGAAGGCGAGCCGCTCAGGGATTTCCAGTGTTTCCGGCGCGTAACCAGCTTCGCCGCCTTCTCCCTCGCCGCCTTCTCCACCTTCACCTTCGCCGCCTTCACCTTCGCCATACTCGCCGCCAGCGCTTGCGGCTTCGCCTTGTTCACCGCCGCTGTGGTCGTGACTGTCTTCACCCATTTCACCGGCGTGGGTGTGCTCTGCTGCGCCATGGTCATGATCGTGGTGGGCTTCGCCTTCCTCTGAACCGCAAGCAGCAAGGCCGACCGAAAGCGCCGCTGTGCCAAGGCCAAGGCCAGCCCATTTTTTGAGATTGATGGTCATGGCATCCCCGCTTGTGATCCGTTGCGAGCGCCTTTTAAAGTGTCGCTCTTGGATTGCAAACGGCTCGCAATTGAAATGACAGTGTTGATGGTCAGCGGGGTTCTTTCACCCTCCCAAACAGCGGCGATGAAACAGGCGCTGGATGCTGAACCTTGGCGTGACGGAAAGGTGACGGCCGGGCGGATCGCCCGCCAGGTGAAGTACAATGAACAAGCCGATCTAAGTGGTCCCAGTGGACGGGCCCTGCGCGATCAGCTGCATAAAGCCATCACCGGGCATGTGGTCGTTAAGGCCGCAGCCCGTCCACGACGGGTCTCAACGATTATGGTGAGCAGAACCGCGCATGGCGGCTATTATGGTCGGCATGTCGACAATGCACTGATGGGCGAGGGCGACGCTCGCCTCCGGACTGACCTGTCGTTTACCCTCTTTTTGACGCCGACAGACGAATACAAAGGAGGGGAGTTGATCATCCATTCTTCGATGGGGGAGCAAAGGATCAAGGGGGATGCTGGTGATATGGTGCTTTATCCGTCGTCGGACATCCATGAGGTGACGCCCGTGACCGACGGTGAACGCGTGGTTGCGGTTGGTTGGATCGAAAGCGTCATTGCCGATGGACAGAAGAGGGCGGTGTTGTTCGACCTCGAAAACCTACGGGTGTCGATGCGTGCGATGCTGCCCACGAATTCGGTGGAGCTCCTCACCCTCGATAAAACAATCGCCAATCTCTTGCGAATGTGGGCCAAGCCCTAAGCTTAGGGCCAGCCCACTCGGTCAAAGATCCGTACCGCTTCTGCTTGGTTCGCACCGAGCGCAGAGACGTTGAGGTCATCGGCTTTGAACGAACCCAAAGACTGAACGGCCGACGATCGCGCAACACCGGGAACCGCTGGGTATTCATTGTTGCCATTGGCGAAATAAGACTGCGCTGCATCTTCGGTGAGATACTCGATGAACAAGATCGCGTTGTCGCGGTTGGGGGCATGGTTGAGAACACCCGCGCCGCTGATGTTGATATGGGTGCCCCGGTCGTCTTGGTCCGGAAAGATAACCCCAACCGCGTCGAAAATCTCGCGCATATCCTCATTATCGGACCCGGCAAAACGGGCAAGATAGTACGAATTCACAACCGCAATGCGGCATTCGCCGGTCGCAACTGATCGTATCTGGCTGGTGTCGTTGCCCTGTGGTCGACGGGCAAAATTGGCCACCACACCCTCTGCCCATGTTTGGGCCGCATCGGCGCCTTCATTGGCGACGATCGAAGCAAGCAGCGAGATGTTGTAGATATTGGATGATGATCGGATACAAATCTGTCCCCGGAATTTTTCCTCGGCCAGATCGGCATAGCGATCAAGCCCTTCTGGACGGCCAGCATCTTTGTTGTAGATCACCACGCGCGCGCGCTGCGATAAACCAAACCAAAGACCATTCGGATGCCGCATCGATGCGGGTAGCCGCTGGTCGAGAACGTCCGATTGCACAGGACTTAAAATTCCAGCCTCCTCCGCCCGCCAAAGGCGTCCTGCGTCCACCGTCACGAGAATATCGGCCGGGCTAAACTCACCCTCGCTTTTGATCCGTTCAATGAGGGCATCAGCGCCCGCCTCAAGGCGATTGACCTTGATGCCGGTCTTCGCCGTGAACTCGTCATAAAGCGCCAGGTCAGTGTCGTAATGGCGTGAGGAATAAATGTTGACGACACCGCCGGTCTGGGCGGTCGCGGCACCCACTGCCAAGGCAGCGCAGACAAGCGAGAGGGCAAAGCGTATCAACATCATGGAAACCTCATCGACCGACAGCTGGCGACCAATCGCGAGCATTGTTGCGAGCGATTATCATCAGGCCCAATGGGGCGCAAGACGTTAACGCTCAACAGCAAACGCGAAGAGCGAGCCCGGCAACGGCACAACATCAACCATCGCTCCTGCCGCCGCGCGCAGGTCTTTCGGCACCAACGCGGCAAGCCTGTCACCCCTCTGCGAGGTGACGATCACCCGCTGGTTAGGCCCTTGCAGGCGAACGTCCTCAATCTTGTTGCCAGAGCCCTCTTGAAGGCGGAGGGCTTCGGGCCTGACCACGATGTCGATCTCATTTGCCTCCGGAAGCGGGCGGGAGAAACACGCTCGATCCCAAGAACCAAACGGGGTGTCCACACCAGAGTTTGTTATAGGCACACGGAATTTTTGACCCTGCCCGAACAGCACAGCGACATCCGCGGTGGCCGGCTGATCATAAAGCGCCGCAGGCGTGCCTTTTTGCACAATTGTGCCTTGCCCCATGACAGCAATCCGGTCACCAATGTCGAGCGCTTCCTCTGGATCATGGGTAACAAGGATGGCGATTGATCCCCGGGCACGAAGAATGCGCCGCGTGTCCTCCCGCAATTGTCGACGGAGCACCACATCGACATTGGCGAACGGCTCGTCCAGCAACAGGACAGGCGGTTCCGGCGCCAACGCGCGCAGCAGCGCAACCCGTTGCTGCTGGCCACCGGATAATGTGTGAGGATAAGATTCTCCGAACCCTGAAAGGTCCACCTGCTCCAAGAGGTCGCGCACGATCCGGGAACGATTGGCAGGGCGTTTCACACCGAACGCAATGTTATCCGCCACGTTCAAATGCGGAAACAGCGCGCCCTCTTGGAAGACCAGGCCCACAGGCCTGTTCTCTGGCGGCGGATTGAGGCCTTTCCCGGCCAATGGCGCGCCGCCAAGCCGGATGTCTCCGCGCTGCACGTCCAATAGGCCTGCGGTCAGCCGCAAAAGCGTTGTTTTCCCGCAACCTGAAGGACCCAAGAGGCAGGTGATGTCGCCAGGTTCGGCGCTGAGATCGATGCCCTTGAGGACCTCGCGCTGGCCAAAGCTGTGGTGGATATCGTTGAAGGCAAGAGTCAGCGGTCACGTCCCCGGCGTTTGAGAATTGATGGTGATCTGTTAGCGCGTCCGTGGGTCAAGATCCAAGGAGACATCGTGGCCATCACCCGGAACGGCTATTTCTGGACCCTGACCGCCGCACTGGTGGCGAGCCTCGCCCTGGTGCCGCTGGTCACGGTGATCCAGTCCCTCCTTTTTGGTGATCGAGAAGCGTTCGGTCACCTCGCCTCCACCATCCTTCCCTCCTATGCGCTGAACACAGCGCTTCTCATGGTGATGGTCGGAACGCTCTCAACGGTGACGGGCGTCAGCACAGCTTGGCTTGTCTCGTCGAGTTCTTTTTGGGGACGGCGGTTTTGGTCCTGGGTGCTCGTGTTGCCCATCGCTGCCCCTGCCTATATTATTGCTTATCTTTATACTGACCTCTTCACATTCTCAGGGCCCGTTCAATCCAGCCTAAGGGCACTCTTCGGATGGTCCGCCTCAGATTATTGGTTTCCCCAAATCCGTAGTCTTCCGGGTGCGGCGGTCATGCTCAGCCTGGTTCTTTACCCCTATGTCTATCTCCTCGCCAGGGCTTCTTTTGCCGCGCAAAGCAGAAGCCAGCTCTTGGCGGCGAGAACGCTCGGCCTGTCAGCTTTTGATGCATTTTGGCGGGTTGCGTTGCCCGGTGCGCGACCAGCAATTGTGGGAGGCCTCGCGCTTGTGTTGATGGAAACCCTGGCTGACTTTGGCGTCGCTGATTATTTCGCTATTCCGACCTTCAGCACGGGTATTTTTAGAACATGGTTTGCCTTGGGAGACCGAAGTGCGGCAATGCAGCTTGCCGGTGTCATGCTCTTGTTCGTCGCTGTGCTTGTCACCGTTGAGGTGTCCACCCGCCGCGGCCAAGTGGCCAGCTCCGACAGGCTGTCGACGACAGAGCCGCCCTTTGCCTTGTCAGGCCGCCAAACCATCCTCGCCAATTGCCTTTGCGCTTTGCCCGTCACGCTGGGGTTTGTTGTCCCCATGCTGCTTCTTGTGAACAACGTGTTCACCGAACTGGATAGCCAACCACTTGGTGTGCTCTCGCGCTTTGTTGCCAACAGCCTCGGCACAGCGGCAAGCACAGCGACGAACAAGAGCATGACA
>JBCCBY010000154.1:0-7217 GCA_039033795.1 Pseudomonadota bacterium
GATTTGTACCAGCCAAGCCTGGGGATGGCGGCTATGGAGGTGCTGGGTAAGACGGAGTAGGGCCTGGGGATCGTAGGCTGTGCATGCCATGAACGGTGGGGGCGGCCTGGCGCTGGTCCAGGTTTCAAGGACCAAACAGCCCGCTTCTTCTTTCGTGATGACATTGCGGCCCATAAGGCTCTCGCCCACGTATACGTCCCAAGTCCCAACCCAGAAGTCGAAATCGTTATAGCGATCGTCGGAACAAGGCGGAGAAAAGCCTTGCATGATCATGGAAGCGACGAACCCGATCATGCCAATGCTCATGCTTTTGTCCTTTAGTGGACCTTCGGCGCATCACCGAGGTGACCACGGTTGAGAAGAAGCTCAGCAATCTGAACGGCATTCAGCGCGGCACCTTTGCGCAGATTGTCGGAGACCACCCATATGTTGAGGCCGTTGTCGATGGTCTGGTCCTCACGGATACGGCTGATGAACGTGGCGAAGTCGCCGGCGCATTCCACAGGGGTAACATAACCGCCATCCTCGCGCTTATCGATGACCAAGCAGCCGGGCGCCTCGCGTAGAATATCGCGCGCTTCATCAGCGGACAGAGGCTCGTCGAACTCAATGTTCACTGCCTCGGAGTGACCCACAAAGACCGGCACGCGGACACAGGTCGCTGTCAGTTTGATGGCGGGGTCCAAGATCTTTTTCGTCTCAGCCGTCATTTTGAATTCTTCCTTGGTCGAGCCATCGTCCAGGAAGACGTCAATATGCGGAATGACGTTGAAGGCGATCTGTTTGGTGAAGTTCGTGGGCTCTGCGTCTTGGTTGACAAAGATACCTTTTGTCTGGGTGAAGAGTTCATCGGCAGCTTCGCGCCCTGCGCCGGACACGGACTGATAGGTGGCCACCACCACACGCCGGATCTTGGCGCGGTCATGGAGCGGCTTGAGTGCCACCATCAGCTGCGCTGTTGAGCAATTGGGGTTGGCGATGATGTTCCGCTTTTTGAAGCCTTCAATGGCGTCAGCGTTCACCTCCGGCACGATCAGCGGCACATCGGGGTCGAGGCGGAAGGCGGACGAATTGTCGATGACAATGGCGCCAGCTTCGGCGGCGATGGGCGCGTATTTTTTGGCGACATCACCGCCCGCGGCAAAAATAGCGACGGTGGCGCGGGAAAAATCGTATTGATCCAAATCCTCGCAGGAAAGGGTCTTGTCTTCGCCATACGACACCTCACGCCCCAAGGAATTGCGGGAGGCAAGGGCGTGGACCTCATCGGCGGGGAACATGCGCTCGGACAGAATCGCCAGCACTTCCTGACCCACCATGCCAGTGGCACCGACAACTGCGACCGTGATGGGCATCATCAACTCCTTCAACACCATGATGAAGCTGTGCGTCTGCAACAAAGATTGGCGAAGCGCGAGTGCTTTCTGAGCAAAATTGAGCGTCAGCGAAACCAAACACGGTTAAAAGCGTGCTCGAAATGGACTGAAGCTTGGTGTAGAGCTTGCATTTGGGTGGGAACCCAAAGGGTGAGATCAGGAGTCAACGATGGAAGAGACCATCGTCGCGCAAAGCGCGATTGGGACCGAATTCGGCGCGGTTGCCATGTTCATGCAGGCCGACCCGGTGGTCAAAGGGGTGATGATCGCCCTGGCGCTCGCCAGTGTCTGGAGCTGGGGCGTCATTATTGACAAGTCACTGACCTTTTCGCGGCTTCGCGGCAAGGCGAAGAAGTTCGAGGACCAGTTTTATTCGGGCCGTCCGCTTGATGACCTCTATCGGCGCCTTAAAGACCGGCTCGACCACCCCTTGGCGAAGGTGTTCGTGGCGGGAATGGATGAGTTTGCGCGCCAGGCGCCAAGCGCAGGTGGTCTGGCGCCGTCGCTGGTTCAACGCGCCGAGCGCCGGATGATGGCCGAGGCGAGCCGTGAAATTGAAAAAGCTGGAAGCCAGTTGTCTGTGCTGGCCACCGTGGGGTCGGTGGCGCCCTTTGTCGGTCTCTTTGGCACGGTCTGGGGCATCATGAACTCGTTCCAAGGCATTGCGCAAACAGGGGATGCGAACCTCGCGGTCGTCGCGCCTGGTATTGCGGAGGCGCTTTTTGCGACGGCGATCGGTCTGGTGGCGGCTATTCCCGCCGTCGTTGGCTACAACCGCTACACCGCCGCCCTCAACAGCTATGTGACCAGGGTCGAAGGCTTCACCGGTGAGTTCACGGCCATTCTCTCGCGCCAAGCCGACGGGGGCCGTTAGAACATGGCGGGTGGTCTTCTTCCTGGAAGCAATGGCGGAAGCGGGTTCAATCGCCTTCGAACATCATCGCCCATGTCGGAAATCAACGTCACGCCGATGGTCGATGTGATGTTGGTGCTGCTGATCATCTTTATGGTGGCGGCGCCGCTTCTGACGGTGGGGATTGAGGTCGAACTCCCAGAAACAGAGGCACAGGCGCTCACCGAACAGACCGAGCCGATTTCGGTCAGCGTCACCTCGGATGGCGTGATCTACGTTCAAGAGACCGAGATCAATTACAACGACCTTGTTGCGCATCTGACGGCGGTCGCAGGAGCGGGCTATGACCAACGCATTTATGTGCGTGCGGATAAGAATGTTCTTTTCGACGATGTGGCCCGCGTGATGGGACGCCTGAACGCGGCGGGCTTCACGAGCATCGGGCTGGTCACCGACTAGGGGAGGGGTCTTTTGCGCTACGCGACCTTCCTCTCGGCGTTGTTGCACATTGGGGTGTTCGCGGCCGGCTTTATCGCCGCGCCGTTCATGCGAACGGAGCCCAATGTCTATGTGCCGATCGTGCCGATCGAGCTTCTTTCCGAAGCAGAGATCGCCGAGGAGCTTTCCGTGCGCGCTGATCGGCTTTCAGAACCCGAACCCGAGCCGGAGCGGGAAGAAGAACGCACCGAGCTTGTCGATGTGGAGCCCGAACCCGAACCCGAGCCGCTTCCGCCGCCACCGCTGCCAGAGCCTGAGGAGATCGAGCCCGAGCCGGAGCCCGAGGTCATTCCAGAGCCCGAACCTGAACCCGAGCCGGAGCCGGAGGAACCAACACCGCCGCGCCGCGAGGAAAGGCTTGATGATCTAAGCTTCCTGGACGACGTCTTGGTCGATCTCGAAGACGACGAGCCGAGCCGGAACCCCCCGTTGGAAGTCCTTGATCCAGAAGGGCTTCGCGATCAGGAGCGCGTTGGTCTCGGTGACACGCTCAGGGCCAGCGAGATTGATCAAGTCCGCGCCCGGATGGCGAGTTGTTACGATCAGCCGACCGGTGTTCCCAACGCCGACGAAATTGTTGTGCGTGTGCGAATAAATCTATCGCCTGAAGGTGACATCCTCGGCGAACCCCAGGTGCTCAACTCACGCCAGATTGCTCTTTCAAACAACACCTGGTGGCGGGCGACTCAAGACCGAGCGATGCGCGCGGTCGTGGCCTGTGCGCCTTACGATTATCTCCCGCCAGACCGTTATTATGTGTGGAGCGAGATGACGCTCAACTTCAGCCCGCTCGGCGTGATGTGAGGCGGGTTGTTGCGCGAAAGTTATCTGTCAGACCGATCGATGCGGCGATCAACAGTTTCCCCGCGCCGCGGGACAGGGTACCACGCCTTTGATCAGAAAAGGGGTCCGATAGCCTGATGATTCGTGTTCTTGTTTTGATGATTGCCGCCGTTATGGCGCCCCTTTCTGCCCACGCCCAGGTTGAAATCGATATCACCCGTGGTCGCACCGACCCCATGCCCATCGCGATCCCTAGCTATTTGAGCCAAAGCGATATGTCCTTGGCATCGGATATCGCCGAGGTGATCACCAATGATTTGCGGATTTCTGGGCTCTTTGCGCCTATCGACAAAGCGGCGTTCATTGAGGATATCACCAACATCAACGTAACACCGCGCTTTGCCGATTGGCGGGTGATCAACGCCCGGGTGCTGGTCGCTGGTGAGATGATCGAGCTTGGTGATGGCCGTGTGCAGATCAACACGCGCCTTTGGGATGTCGTTGGGAATCAGCAAATCGGCTCGGTGGCCTATAAGACCCCGCGCGCCAATTGGCGCCGCGCCGCGCATAAAGTGTCCGACTTTATCTACACCTCGCTCACCGGCGAGAGCGGCTATTTTGACAGCCGGATCGTCTTCGTCGGCGAAACGGGCCCCAAGACGGACCGCACCAAGCGGCTCGTCATTATGGACCAAGACGGGCACAACCCGCAGACCCTAACCGGCGGGTTGGCGTATGATGTCCTCACTCCTCGGTTCTCACCGAACGAGCAAGAGATCACCTATCTCGCCCTGTTCGATGACCGCAAAGCGAAGGTCTACCTCTTTAATATTGAAACGGGCCGGCAGCGGGAGGTGGGCGATTTCCCGGGCATGACCTTCGCGCCGCGCTTCACGCCGGATGGCTCAGAACTCCTGATGTCGATCGAGCAAAACGGCAATTCGGATGTCGCGATTATGGACCCTGATTCAGGTCGATACCGCCGGCTCACCTTTAACCCTGCCATCGACACCTCGCCGTCGATGTCGCCTGATGGGCGTTTCATCACCTTTGCATCGGACCGGGGCGGCTCACAGCAGATATACGTGATGGATGCGAATGGCCGAAACCAACGCCGAATCACCTTTGGCGATGGGACCTATGGCACACCCGTTTGGAGCCCCCGCGGCGATCTTATCGCCTTCACAAGGCTCTATCAGGGCAAGTTCTTTATCGGCGTGGTGAACACGGATGGTTCGGGGGAGCGCCTCCTCACCGAAAGCTATCTTGTGGAAGGGCCGACATGGAGCCCGAACGGACGGGTGCTCGCGTTCCACCGCGAAGCTTATCCTGGGGGCCCTGTTCGGCTCTTTGCTGTGGATCTCACGGGTCAAAATTTGCGACAACTTCCGACGCCAACGGAAGCGTCGGATCCTGCTTGGTCGCCAAGGCTGGATTAATTAACGATTTCGGTGCAGGGATCGTTGAAAAGCGTGGCATGGCTCGTTAGCCTGTCGCAAAATTAACACCAAGGTGTGGCAAGAGGGAACCGAATAGGTTTAACCCTTGAGCGCATGAGCAGTGAAGAATTGGCAAGGCTTGGGGGAGGTCTCTAAGCTGCGTCAGGGCGGGACGGGGGTCGTCCCAAAGTAGAGGCAAAGCGGAGCAAAGCCATGAATTTCAAACTTCTGGGTACGAGCGGCCTGATCGCGACGATGGCCCTTCTAGCAGCATGCACAACGACGGAAGAGCCGCCGGTTGTCGAAGAAGTCGAGCCAACCATGTCGGCCATGGAAATGGCTGCGCAAATGCTGGCCACGGAAGTCGGCGACATCGTGTTCTTCGGCTACGATGAGTACAACCTCACACCTGAGGCCCAAGCGACGCTGAGCCGCCAAGCTGATTGGCTGAACATGGTCGAGAACACCGGCATTCGTGTCCTCGTTGCTGGCAATTGCGACGAGCGCGGCACGCGTGAGTACAACCTGGCCCTCGGCGCACGTCGTGCTGACGCTGCCAAAGCTTATCTTGTTGGCCTCGGCGTTGATCCATCGCGCATCAACACGATTTCCTACGGCAAAGAGCGCCCCATGAACCCAGGCTCAACACCAGAGGCATGGGCGCAAAACCGGAACTCGATGACATCCATCGTCGCCATCGACATGATGGACGACATGATGATGGACGACATGAGCGCTTACTAAGCCTCATCGCTGAGAACTTATCGAAAGGGCTCGCCGCGGCGGGCCCTTTTGCTTTGCGGGGAGGGTTAGTCCTTCAGACGGGTTTGAAGGGTGCTCAGAACCTCGATCCTGAGCGCAGAGGCGAGGCTTTGATCGGTGGGCCGTCGGCGGTCAATCTGGCTTATCCATCCGCTAACGGACAGATGCTCAGCTTTGGCCAGTCGATCGACTTCGTTCCAAAAAAGCTGTTCCAGGGCGACGGATGTACGATGCCCGTCAAGACTGACGGAACGCTTGATCAGTTGATACGACTTTTTGGCCATGGGTCACTGCGCCGTTAGCGAGTCATGATCACGCGCTGCCGCCTCGAGGCCATCGATCACGCCAGCGAGATGGGCGACGGCATCGGATTCTGCTGCGACTGCGTCCATGCCTAACGCACGGTAGAGATCAACCAGATCGATCCCGCCGCTTTCGCACAACCGTGCGACAGCGATCCGAACCCTGCTGGGTGTCCAACTCTCGGACATGCTACCTCCCCAAACCCGCTGCGGCAGGCCCCTGCAAGCGTGAGCCGAGCAAGGCTTATGCCACCCCTTATGGATCAAAGAAGGCCAAGATTTCTAAAGCTCACCTCCTGGCCACGGCCAACAATAAGGTGATCGTGCACCACCAGATCCACCGCCTTCGCCGCCTCAACAATTTGAGCGGTCATTTGAATATCGGCACGCGACGGTGTCGGGTCGCCTGAGGGATGGTTGTGCACCAAGATAATCGCGGCGGCGTTGAGCGTCAGAGCGCGTTTGATCACCTCACGGACATAGACCGGCGTATGGTTGATCGTGCCAGTTTGCTGCTTTTCGTCCGCAATAAGAGCGTTTTTGTTGTTAAGGAAGAGAATGCGAAATTGTTCGACCTGCTCATAGGCGGTTGCTGATCGGCAGTAAGCGACAAGATCATTCCAACTGGTGAGCACCTCCCGTTCCAGGACATTGGCCGCGGCCAGTTTCAATGCAGCTGCCCGAGCGAGCGCAAACTCTGCAAGAACCCGAGGCCCAATTTTAAGGGGAGGCTTGCCATCCACCGGGACACTGATGGTTGATAACCGATCCTGCGGTGCATGAATGACATCGGCAAAGCTGCCGAACTGTTGGATCAGCACTTTCGCCAAGGGCTTCACATCGCGCCGTGGGATCGCGTTGAAGAGCAAAAGTTCGAGAAGCTCGTACTCTTGGAGCGCATCAGCGCCCCCCGCCAAAAAGCGTTCGCGTAGCCGCTCTCGATGTCCGGCCTGAAGCGACTTGGCGTCGGTGGCGGGGGCCGTCATCCAGCTGGATAGGGCGGGCAATCAAGGCCTGCAGGGCTTTTCGTGAACACTTCATATCCATCAGCGGTCACACCAATCGAATGCTCAAACTGCGCCGACAGCGACCGGTCGCGGGTGACGGCGGTCCAGCCCGTTGTGCCAGGCATCTGCCCCGACCTTGGGCTCGGCGGAAGGCGGCGGTGATGTTCGGTGCGTCGCGAAAAAGCCGGCGTCTAGAA
>JBCCBY010000155.1:0-7202 GCA_039033795.1 Pseudomonadota bacterium
CAATGTCGATCACAAGACCCTTGTCACGAAGCACACTATACTGAGGGTCAAATGGCGTCAGAACGATCGAGCAGCCAAACTTAACCGCTTCTGCGGTAACCCCAGATTGAGCGATCGGCACGCTCTTTGGATTCCAGAGAATGGCCGTTTCATCGAGAATCTGCGCCTTGCGCTCCTCACTAAAGCGTTCGATCGCATAAACCTCAATGCTGTCTGGCATATGAGGAACCATTCGGCGCAAGGCTTTGGGTTGGCCGGTCAAGATCGTTGGGACAAAGCCTTCCTTTTGCAGATGATCTGCCAACGCAATAAACTCTTTGAGGTATCGTCGCTGATCGATGCGGCCCAGATAGGTGATCCGGCGTGACGGTTGTTGGTTTCGCCGGGTGGCGTTTTCCGGCGGTGACAAAAGTAAGGGGGCCATGCGGATCTTCTCGCTTTTGACAGAGAAAGCGTCCCGAGCCTTTTCCTCCGCATGCACCCCGCTCACAAGCACATGGCTCGCCCAAAAGGTGTCATTCCTTTGCAGGCAGTACATGACCAAGCCTTTGAAAAATCCATCATTCTTGATTTTTTGATTGAACGGCAGCGGCTCATGAAAATAATAGACGATCCGGATTTTTAAGAGCCAAGCGAGCGGCAAAACGAACAGGTTCGACAATCCAGATGATTGCATAAAAAGCACCGGTGGAGATGCCCTCAGATGCCGGAGGAGATCCCAAAACGCGCCAAAACCATCGCCAAGGCGCGCCGCCGCCATCCCCGCTTCGTGCGCATAGCCCAAAAGCGCACTCAGATGCATATCGTGCGTTGCGCTCGACTTGCTGCTGCTTACTGCAAAAGCCGACTGAGTTCTCCACGTCACCGACCTAGCCTTGCTCCTTCCATATCCTGAAGCGCGTTCAGCCCCAGACCGATCCGGGCGGCGTCAAAGACATCGTCAGCAGGAGGGTTTAACGTTACCAATCCTCTGACTTCTCTCGATAACCTATCAGTTGTTACTCGATCATGATTCCCAATACCCAATCGCTCGCCAACGCGATACAAGGTCGGTGGGAAAGATCGGTCGTCACCTCTAGGGTGTCTTTGGGTGGGTGATAAGCAGGGCGAACGAGGCGAAACATGCGTGACGGGATCTCAGGTGTTGCGGCGGAAAAGCCAGACTTTGCCTTGCGTTGGCTGGCTGTTCTGGCGGCCGCCTCCCCCTTTGTGAGCACCGACCCCGCGCCATTTGATATTCTTGCGTTTCTTGTCATCCTCGCGCTGGGTGCGCGGTTGCTGCAGCCAGGCAACAAGACGATCAACGCTTTTTCGCTGGTCCATATTTTCTTCGTGGCGATCGCTGTTTCCGTCTTTGTGATGCGCGGTGCCAGCCTGGGTGGTTTTCAGCTCAAATATCTGGTGACCCAGATTTACCTGACCTTCCTTTTCGCGGTGCTGCACGCGGTCTTTTCCAAATCACGCCAAAGCCTGATTGTCTTTGCAGGATTTTGGACTGCCGCTGCCATCGTGCAGAGCGTGGTGGTGATCCTGCTCGACCAGATTGGCGGGTTTCCCATCATCTACCGGGATGAAGCCGCTTATCGCCTGCGCGGGTTTTTTCAGGATCCGAATGTTCTTGGACCCTTTTTGGTCTTTCCGATGGCTTACCTGGTCAGTGCTGCACGTGTTCCTTTTGTTCAACGTCTTGTTGGTATTGGTATTTTGGCTTTGCTCTTGTTGCTCACCTACAGCCGGGCGGCTTGGGGGGGCGCGTTGGTGGCGATGATGATTGCCATTCCGATGAGTGGGCTGCTGCTTGCGCCGCGGCGCGCGCTTGGCCTGGCCACGGTGGGGGTTGGTGTGATGGTCATGGCCGTGATCGGCGCCGTGATCGCCGATGGTGGCAGCGCCCTTCAGGATCGATTACAGTTCCAGGATTATGACACTGGTCGCTTAGAACACTTGGTGCTTGCTTTGCTTGAGGGCTGGACCAATCCCTTTGGTTTGGGCCCTGGCGCGTTTTTGATCGACCACGAGACATCGCCTCACAACCTCTTTTTGGGTCGGTTGACCGACGCCGGTTATGTTCCCACCCTGCTCACCATTGCTGTCTTTATTTTCGCCATCGGCCAGTCGTTCCGTGTGGCTTTGCGCGAGCGGAGCGGCCTGGCCATCGCCGTTTTCGCCGCCCTCATGGCTCATTTGGTGATCTCGGGCGTGATCAATTCGCACCATTGGCGCCATTTGATCGTGCTTTTGGCGATGGGTATCGCGCTTGGCAGTCCCTTTGCGAAGCCAGCGCCTGAACCCAAGAAACGGCAACAAGCGCCGACGATGCCGCGTTGGCGAATGCGCGAAGTCGCCATGGCCACGGACACCCAAGCCCCTGATGCAAAGCCTCGCAGCTTCCGAGAGATCAATCCGTACCGCAACCAATGGGCCAACTCGACCCCCAATCTTCCGACGGGCCGTTGACTGTATTGACCAACACTATGCGATCGCGGAAAGACATAAGAGGGGTTCAGGCAAGTCAAGACGCTTGATTGGCGGTTCTTGATACCAAGTAGCGGGCAACGCGTGTGATCGATCTCAAGCATCGGGTGGTTTACATCCATATCCCCAAAACCGGTGGCACATCGATCGAAAGCTACTTTCAAGAAGTCCTCAACATTCCTGATGAGGCGCTTCCCGCGTTGGGCGTATTTATCAATGGCAAGGGGTCTCCGCTCGAACGACAGAACGGACACAACACTCTTGGCATGTATGAGCGCTATTACTTCAATGGTCCGATACCGGAGGATTTTCGAGTCTTTGCCGTGGTGCGCAACCCGATCAAGCGTTTTTGGAGTGAGTACAATTGGCGGCGCCTGCCCCCGCCCCGACGCTTTCCTATCCACTCGACCCTGCCCGCAAATCTCTTGATCAGGCTGTCGGAAAAACCCATTCCAATCCTTAAAGACCTTAACAGCCATATGCGCCCACAACACACTTATTTGGAGGGCGAGAGCCTTTCACGGGTCCGTATCTTACGACAAGAGACGCTATCGGATGATTTCGCGGCCATGTGCCGTGACTGGGGTCTGCCGAACACGCCCCTACCGCGCTCGAACACCTCGCCGAAACAGCGCCCGGTTAAAAACCGCGAGAAGATCGAAAACTGGGTACGCACATTCTATGCTGAGGACTTCAAGCGCTTTGGTTATGAGTGATCGCCACACGCTAGATCACCGATTTGGCCTCCGACGCATAGGCGGCCGAATCGCCCGCACACCAAGCTTCATAGGTTTTGATGTCATTGCTCAGCTTTTCGGCGATAAAGGTCTGCGCGTCAGCGGTGGTGGGGCTATCATAAGTCCCCGTCATTTTTGGCTGGATTGAATCCATTGGCTCACCTTCAACCCCAAGGAAGCGCTGGACTTGCGCCAGAACATCCTGCGGATGAGCGAACATGTGCTCGCTGCGGACAAGCATAACGTTCGACGGCGAGAAACGGGTGAACCAAGGAGCCAATAAATCCGTGTACCTGCCACGTGCCGCGTAACTAAAATGCCGCAAAGCGTGCAATGATGATTTATCGTCAGCGTAATTGTCATATGCCGGCGCGAGACGTTCATCTTCAAGCTCAAACGCACGCAACATGTCTTCGTTCTCGGCACCCATCCTTTTGGAGTGAAAGTAATGCGAGATCGCGCGATCTTTGGGATGGCGCAGCAATGCGATGATCTTTAGATCTGGACAAATCTGATGCGCCGTTGCGGCTGTGTCGGGAAAGAAAATATAGCTCGGCGTGGCCTCACCTGTGATTTGGCGATCCGTGATCGGTCTAAAAAAAAGCCGATACCCATCAGCACCCTTTTTGGCTTTCCGCGGTGTCTCCAGGTACCCCAATTCCTTGCTCACGGGAGCAATGATTTGGGGATGCTGACAAAGCCAACTGAAAAGCGATGTGGTGCCCGCTTTTTGCGATCCTATGATGAGAAAATGAGGCAGTGGGCGTTGCGACAGAGGGCCTTGCAAACGCGCCGCGGTACCGATCACAGGGCCAACCAGGGGACGAATGTAATTCTTGAGGTTTTGCGGTACGTTCTTACGCACCCAATTCACAACCGTCGATTCTTCTAGCAAACTCAACGTTGATCCCCTTTAAGCCGCCGTAAGAGCAACGTACCGAGATGAAGGATGGTGGTATCGATACCGTATTTGACTTTGATCCATAACGCCACGGTCACGTTCCAAACCACAATGGTCAGTGCACTTGCGACAACCGCTCCGGACAAACCGTCATACGTGCTGAGGATCGCGACACAAAAAAGGCCCACGATATTCACCGTCGCTAAAATGAGGACATGGGACCTCTCATGCCCAGTCATCAGCATAAAGACTCCTGTAGGCCCGCAAAAGGCATTCACAACCGCGCCGGATGCCAAGATCATCAACAACCCGCCATACTCTGAAAAGCTTGGATCAAAAAGTGCCATGATCCAAGCTCCTTCCATGGCAAAAAGAAGCCATCCAGCAAGGGTGGGTAGTGTCAAGCCAAGTGCAATGAGGGCGCAAATGCGTTGAATGCTCGCTTTGTCATCCTCCGCCCAGGCTTTGGCGATCATAGGTGCACCAATCATATTTGCGGCAACGAGCGGCAGAGACAACAACGCCGACGTGCGCTGCGCGGCAAAGAACACACCGGCGTCGACCACGTTCAGCACCGCGCTCACGACGACCACGCTGAGCTGGGTCAACAACACGGTCACAATTGCCGCCAGCGCTAGCCATCGCGCATCAACAAGCGCAGAGATCGGCGCCGGCGGATGTTCTTGGGCAGCAGCCCAACCGTCTTTGGTCAAGGCAACCCGTTGACCCAACACAAATTGAGCGATGTTAAGCGCCAGAAGGACAATGCATGTCCAAGCGAAGGCCTCAGTGGCCGTCACCTGAACGCCGGTGCTGACCAGCCAAGCCAAAAGCGCAACCAAAGACAGACGCCAGATCACGTCACGGGGGAGAAGAGCAAGATTGACAGACCCCCAACCCCGCAGCGCGTTGCTCTGAAACTCAGCGACCGCAAAGGGCAACGCCAAACCCGCCGCTATCAACGGAGCCCACCAAAAATAGCCCAGCGCTTCTCCAAAAAGACCCGCTGTTGCGCAGATCGCCAAAAGCACAGCACCCAGAAGACCCAGCGCAAGATAGCCATCGCGCATCAGCCCAAGAGCAGCACCATGTTGTTTGTTGCTGATCAGGGCTGGGATCTGGCGCAAGGCGAGCGTGTGAACACCGCCGACGACAACAAAACCAAGGAAGTTACCGAGGCTAAACCACGTCGCATATCGTCCGTATTCCTCAGGCCCCAGCCAGCGCGCCAGACAGACAAAAAGGACGAACGTCAATCCCGCCGTTGCGACCTTAATCGCAAGCGCAGAGACGCCTTTGCTGAGAAGTTGGTTGACGATCCGGTCGTCCTGAAGATGACCCCAAATCTTTGCTGCCCGGCTCAGCACAGCCACTCCACTCACCCTAAGCTGCGCCAAACGACAATCATCTGGCAACCAGCCTGCTTCTTTTCCCAGAAAGGCCGCAGCCTTCGATCGTCTCTCGCACGACCGCCCCATCGCTACGTTAGTGGCCCGCCGCCTCCAGGTAAATCTTCAAGGTTTCCTCCACCATTCGATCAGCGGTCCGCTCTCGGGCCAAAGCTCGACTTGCCTCGGCGAAGGCTGAACGGCGATTGGCATCTCCGGTCAGGGGGAGAAGCACATCGGCAAATTCCTCTGGCGATGCGTCTAACGGCACGACATAGCCATTTTTGTTGGTTTCCACGGTTTCCGGCACGCCGCCCACATCAGTGGACACGATCGGCAGTCCAGCCTGCAAAGCTTCAAGAAGCGTGTAGGGCATCGCTTCGTAACGGCTGGTCATGGCAAAGACATCGAACCCCTCAAAAAGAGAAGTGCCCGCGGTGAAACCCAAAAACTTCACCGCCTCTGGCGCAGCGATACGGCGCGAGGCTTCCATCAGTTCTCCATCACCCGCGACCACGCCGATAATCTGCGCGTTTTTCTGGTGCGCGATGGTCATGGCCTCAACAAAACGGAGGGGATCTTTTTGCTGTTCCAATCGGCCAATGAAACCGATGACCACAGCGTCATCGTCCACCCCCATCAATGACCGCGCCTCCGCGCGCGGCGCGAAACCGCCGGGCGTCACACCATTCACCACCGTTCTCAGCCGTCGATCGGACAGCCCGAGCGACCGTGCGTGCTCGGCCTCTGCAGAGCTGACTGCAATCACCCGGTCGGCGCGCGGGCCGAGAACACGCTCGATACCGCCATAAAGAAGGGACAAAGGACGCGAGAGACCAGGATCCATCGTCCGAAAAGCATGCGGTGTGTAAATCCTTTGGCCTGCATAACGCCGAGGAAGAAGACGCAACAACGCGCCGGCTTTGGAGCTGTGGGCGTGGGTGATGTCAAAGGGGCCATGCTTTGCCAACAATTGCCCGAGACCAAAGAGATCACGGACATCGCCAGCCCCCACTGACCGGCGCATGGGCGCTTCAACGGCAACGGTGTTGGGCAGATTATGAAGCGCCGCCACAAACCCCTCTTCCGCACGCGCGGTGGCATAGAACACGGTGACACTGCACCCTCTATCGACCAGTCCGGCGGTGAGGTCGAGGACATGCCGACCTGATCCGCCCCCTGATGTTTCAAGCACGATTGCCACGCGCAGAGTTTCTGTCGGTGCCTCACTCGTGTTCAACGCTACCACCTAATCTTCGTCCAGAACCATGACCGCGCCTTGCGGCTAGACCATAGTGCGCCGCAGCAGGCAAGCTGCGCGATGGGCAGCCAAGACCAGCCCGTTGCGCCGGGAGTTCTGTATTGGTATTGTTATTGCACGATTATTGACAGTTCGCCTCCGACCAAGCTCGGTCTTTAGGCGGCGCGTGTTTTTGCGCGCCTGATGATGCAAGTGGTGCCGATGGAGACGACCAACGCAAATCCGGCCTTTCGTCTTGGCCCCCTCAAGCCAATTGCGCGGACCCCTGTCTTGGGCGTGGCCGCTCTTCTCGTTTCCACGCTGTTGCTTGTTTTCCTGTCGCGCACTGGCTTGAGCCATCTCTTGGGCTCTTACATGACGCCTGAGTTCAGCCACGGGATCCGCTGGCCGCCGTGCGCAACGGCTTGTACGAGTCGGTAGCCGATCTGACCTTGCCCACG
>JBCCBY010000156.1:0-7172 GCA_039033795.1 Pseudomonadota bacterium
TCCCATTTATCGACGTCGCCGGGGAGGAAGATGTTGATCGACTGGGACTGGCAGATGAAGGGCGCGCGGTCGGCGGCGAGTTCGATGACCCAGCGCTGATCGAGCTCAAACGCGGTTTTGAAGACGTCTTTTTCGTCTTGGGTCAGATCATCGATGTGCTGAACCGAGCCGCCATTCTCTAAAATGCCGGCCCAGGTGTCGTCGTCGCTCAAACCCTTCTCCTCCAGGAGTTTCTCGAGCGCCTGGTTCTTGACCGAGAAGCTACCCGACAGGGTCTTGTGGGTGTAGTAATTGGTCGGGATCGGCTCAACACACGCACTTGTCCCGCCGCAGATGATCGAGATCGACGCGGTCGGCGCAATCGCCAGCTTGTGGCTGAAACGCTGCATGATGCCGCGCTCTTCGGCGTCGAGGCAGGGCCCGCGCTCTTCGGCCAAACGCACCGACGCGGCATCGGCCCGCATACGGATATGTTTAAAGAGACGCATGTTCCAGGACTTGGCCATGCCGCTTTCAAACGGGATACCTTTGTTCTGGAGCATCGAGTGGAAGCCCATAAGACCGAGGCCCACCGAACGCTCGCGCTGCGCTGAATAGCGCGCCTTGGACATATCGTCCGGCGCATCAGCAATGAAGGCGGAGAGCACATTGTCGAGGAAACGCATCACGTCCTCGATGAACTGCTCATCATCCTTCCACTCCTCATAGGTCTCCGCATTGAGAGACGAGAGGCAGCATACCGCCGTGCGGTCATTGCCGAGGTGATCCTCGCCCGTGTGCAGCATGATCTCTGCACAGAGGTTTGAGGTCGACACCTTCAACCCCAGATCCTTTTGGTGCTTGGGCATCGCGTTGTTCACGGTGTCCGAGAAGATGAGGTAGGGCTCGCCGGTCTGCAGGCGGATCTCCAGGATCTTTTGCCACAGCTCGCGCGCATCGACCTTCTTCATCACCTCGCCGGTCTTGGGCGATTTGAGCGCGAAGGACCGGCCCTCACGGACGGCGTCCATGAAATCATCGGTGATGTTGAGGCCGTGGTGCAGGTTGAGGCTGCGGCGGTTAAAGTCACCGGAGGGCTTCCGGATCTCCAGGAACTCTTCGATCTCGGGGTGATGGACGTCGAGATAAACGGCGGCCGAGCCGCGGCGGAGGGAGCCTTGGCTGATCGCCAGGGTGAGGCTGTCCATCACGCGGATGAACGGAATGATGCCAGAGGTCGCACCCGCGCCTTTGACCTTCTCCCCAATCGAGCGGACGCCGCCCCAATAGGTGCCGATGCCGCCGCCATTGGAGGCGAGCCAGACATTCTCGTTCCAGGTGCCGACAATCCCTTCGAGGCTGTCGTCGACAGCGTTCAAGAAGCACGAGATTGGCAGACCGCGCTTCGCCCCGCCGTTTGAGAGGACCGGCGTTGCTGGCATGAACCACAGGCGCGAGATGTAGTCATAGATGCGCTGCGCGTGCTCCCCGTCATCGCCATAAGCGACGGCCACGCGCGCAAACATGTCTTGATAACTTTCGCCCTCAAGAAGGTAGCGATCATCCATCGTTTTTTTGCCGAAATCGGTGAGAAGAGCATCGCGCGACGGATCGGTGACGATCTTGATCTGCGGGACAATCTTCAGATCTGGTTTCGCGGCGGCTGGTTTGGGGGTCGATTCCCCGTGTTTCAGCTCCGAAACGGTCGTCTCCGTGGCACTCATAACGGCATCCCTTTACTCACTGGCGCGGAAGGGCTTCAGCGCATCAGACACCATATCTTGGGGTCGTCGTTCACAAAAAGCCTAGCCCTAGTTTTCAAGAGTGATTCGGAAAAAGCAGCCAAGGAACATCTTAGCATCCATCTTCACCCTCCATTTACAGAATCTGTCAGGTCGCTAGGGACACATTCGCAACCGAAGTTTCGAGGCCCTTTTTGATGAAGACCACCCCTGTTCTCGCGATCGCCACCAGTGTTCTGGCGATCGCCGCCTGCGCCGATGAGGCGACGACAGCTGAAACCTCCATGAGCCCAACCGTGGCCGTTGAGGCAGAGCCATCCCTTTTTGATGCGGAGCCCATTCCCGACGAATTCAAAAACCCCATCTTGCCTGCCGCGACCGGAGAGGATTTTCTGGCGGCCTTTGCTGGGCTCGAAGGCGCTCAGCAAACCGAAACAGGTCTTGTGCTGCAAACCCTACGCGACGGCACGGGACCAGAAATTGCGCCGGAAGATCTCGTCCGGGTGCAATTCGTCGCGCGCCTCGCTGGCCAAGGCGAGCCTTTTGAATCGACCTATGAGAACAGCGGCTCCGTTGTCTTTCAAGTGAATGACACGCTGCCAGGCTGGTCCGAAGCGCTCCCCATGACCCGCGGCGGGAGCCTCGTTCGTGTCGCCCTGCCCGCTTCCTTGGCGTTTGGCGAGCAAGGCATGCCCGGCGGTCCTGTCGGCCCCAATCAAGTGACCGTTTATGACCTCGAGGTGGTGGAGGTCTATCAGGCCTCTGATGCGGGCGCTGCCGAGCGCCTCGCCGCTGAAGCAAACAGCACAATCGACGCCATCAGCACCGGTGTGCAGCGCGTCCAAGCAATGGCCCAACAAGAGTACCGCGCGCTTGGCCTTGCTAACGCCATCACCTCGCGTGTGTTCCTGGCTGAACAAGAAAGCCGGGAAGGCGTGATGAAAACCGATAGCGGTCTTCTTTACGAGATCATCACCGATGTGCCTGAGGGTGATACACCGACCCCTGAGAATGTTGTCACCGTCCACTATACCGGCACGCTGGCCGACGGCACGGTTTTCGATAGCTCCGTCCAGCGTGGTCAGCCTGCAGAATTTCAGCTAACCGGTGTGATCCGTGCATGGACGGAGGGGCTGCAACTCATGAACGTGGGTGATAAATTTAAACTCTATGTCCCACCGACGCTCGGCTATGGTGAGCAAGGGACACCGGGTGGCCCAATTGGTCCCAACGCAGCACTGGTCTTTGATGTCGAGCTTCTTGGCGTCGCAGAAGCACCTGCACCTGCACCCACGGAGTAACAGCGATGCGTGGCTTGTTTGTTCGTTTCTTCTGCCTGCTGAGCGCAGCAGTCTTGTTAACAGCATGCGGAGGAGGTGAACCCTATGAGCCCGCACCCTCCCGAACGGTGACGCCCGAGGAGATCATCGAAGCGAAAGCTTACCTGGACGCGAACTTCACACCGCTTCCGGAAGGTTGGGCGTTCTCGTGGATCACCTTTGACGATGATAAGCCGCTCCGCGTTGGACACGCCGCCCCCGCGAACGCCAAAGCAACGGTTTTGTTCGTACCCGGCTACACCTCAAGTCCCGAGCTTGCGTCCGATTTTATGGCACGCTGGTTCGAACTCGGCTTTGAGGTGAGCAGCGTCGATATGCCGGGCCAAGGGGGCTCAGTCCGCCGGGAAGACGATTACCAAAAGACGTACACGGGTGATTTTCATCTCTATGGCCGCGCGCTGGGTGCTGCCTTCGACCATATAAAGAGCACCAGACAATCAACGGGGCCCTTGATTGTCGCTGGGGACAGCTTTGGAGGGCACGTGCTGCTCCGCGCAGCTGCCGATGGTGAATTGGAGGGGGCCGATGCGCTGTTCCCCCTGGTGCCAGGCCTCTCTGCCAATCTCGGTTGGGTGCCAGAATGGTTAGCGCTCCGCGCCATTCGAAGCGCGATCAAAAATGGTGACCCGACCGCGTACCTTGATGGTGAAGGCCCGTGGGATCCAGATTCGTGGGGCCCTGATGCCTATGAGTTTTGCGGTGATAACCGTCTAGACCGTGTGCTGAAGAACCAGTCTCTTTTCATCACCCAGCCAGAACTTCGGGTTGGTGGTGTCTCCAATGAGTACGCTCTGGGCTTCACAGAATCAGGCAACGAGCTGGCCAAAAGCAAAGCGTTGGCGGAGCTGACCATCCCCGTCACCATGATCACCGTGGGTCGAGAGAAAGTCGTGACCACCAAGGATCCTGAAAACCTTTGCACCCGCGGGATGAGAGCGTGTGAGCTTGTTCATATTCCGGAGGCTGATCACTGCCTCTATATCAGCCCGCAAAGCACGCAAGATCAGGTGCACGCAGCCTTGCTCGGGCTTTTTGAACGGGCGCTGTAGGCACAAACTGATGTCCCGGCTCTCGGGCCGAGCTTCTCTTGTAGAGGAAAGAACAATGAATCGAACAGAGGCATTTCAAGCTGCGCTTCGTGAGCGGATCGTTATACTCGATGGCCCTGGCGGAACGATGATCCAGGGACACAAGTTGACCGAAGATGACTATCGCGGGCAACGCTTTGCTGACTGGGGGCAAGATGTTCAGGGCAACAACGATCTCCTGAACCTCACGCGCCCTGACATCATTACAGGGATCCACCGTGCCTATTTGGATGCCGGTGCTGATATTATTGAGACCAACACATTCAGCTCCACGACGATTGCTCAAGCTGACTACGGCATGGAAAGCCTTGCAAAGGAGCTGAACATAAAAGGAGCGCAGCTTGCGCGCGACGAGGCGGATCGCTTTGAAGCCAAAGATGGTCGTCCACGCTTTGTCGCTGGTGCTATTGGACCAACCAACCGAACGGCCTCGATCAGCCCGGATGTGAATGATCCCGGCTCCCGAAACGTCACCTTTGATGAGCTCGCTGTTGCTTATCGCGAGGCTGCCGATGGTCTCATTGAGGGGGGTTCTGATCTTCTGTTGATCGAGACGATCTTTGACACGCTCAATGCGAAAGCTGCACTTTTCGGCATTGGTGAACTCTTTGATGCGACGGGCAAGGACATCCCCATCATTCTTTCGGCGACCATCACCGATCAATCAGGCCGTACACTGAGCGGTCAGACGGCCACAGCATTCTATCACTCTGTGCGCCATGCGAAGCCGATATCAGTGGGGCTGAACTGCGCCCTTGGTCCTGACTTGATGCGGCAGTATGTCGACGAGTTATCAAAGATTGCCGAAGCCTACATCATTGCCTATCCCAATGCAGGGCTACCCAATGCCTTTGGTGAATACGACGAGACGCCGGAGAGCATGACCAAGCATATTAAAGAATGGGCTGAGTCCGGACTATTGAATATCATTGGCGGATGCTGCGGCACGACCCCGAAACACATTGCAGCCTACGCCGAAGCGATGAAAGGTCTATCACCGCGCAAAATTCCTGAAACGGAACGTAGCATGAAGCTCTCCGGGCTCGAACCGTTCACCATGGCAGGCTAAGATGCCTCGAAGTCCCAATGCTGCCTGGAGCGGACCCGGCCTAAAGCGTCGATCAGCCGCCAGACGCTGCCGAGCAGCACGAGGGTGATACCGCCGAGTTCGAGCACCGCGTTCATTCGGAGGTGCGGAATAGGCTCATAACTGATGAAAAGATCCATGCCGTGGAACGACGAGGCCCGGATTGCAACAAACGCAATCACCAAGGCTGTGCCCAACTGAGCGATGCGGTTTGGCCAAGGCGCGCGCAAAGACAGCGCCACAACTGTCAGAAGGCCGAGCAATGCACTCGCACCCACGCCGACAATAAATGCTCCCTGGACATAACGTCTGGTGTTGTACCAACCATGCTCTTTCGCAAGCAGGCGGCCCAATTCTGTCATCAAAGACTGCAGATCGAGCTGTTTGTTGACGGACAAAGCGGCAAAGGAGAGCGCCAAGAACGCCCAAAACCGAAGCTCCGGTCGTTGGAAAATCGGCGGTCGGCAAGCAGCCGCTAGTGTCAACGCGACAGACGAAACAGCCGCGTAAAGACAAACAGCCAGCCATCCGGTCACGGTCGGATCACCGATCGTTGGGCGCCATGCAATCTCCATGCATGGCGTTCTGGATCGTCGACTTTAATTCAACGTGCCGAGTTTCTTCTCCCACGCGATGGCGGTTTTGGCCATATCCTCGAGGCTATCATAGGCAGGCTGCCAGCTCGGCAATGTTTCGCGGATCCTTGTGGTGTCGGAGACCAAAATCGGGGCATCCCCCGCCCGGCGCCCAGCGGGACGGGCATCAATTTTTTGCTCCGTCACCCGTTCAGCCGCCGCGATCACCTCTTTCACGGTGGAGCCGCGACCATAGCCGCAATTCATGGTGATTTGGCCACCGGCGCTCATCACATGCTTGAAGGTTTCGACATGGGCGGACGCCAGGTCACTCACATGGATATAGTCGCGAATGCACGTCCCATCGGGGGTTGGGTAATCCTCTCCATAGATCTCCATGTAAGGTCTCGTGCCGACAGCGACCTGGCTGGCGATCTTCAGAAGATGCGTGGCGTTGGCTCCTGACTGACCGGTCCGCCCGCCGGGATCAGCCCCTGCCACGTTGAAATAGCGCAGAACGCCGGCCTGCAGACCATGGGCATGGCCGATGTCGCGGATCATCGCTTCGGTCATCAGCTTGGACTGGCCATAGGGCGAGAGAGGGGCCTTGGGCGCGTCTTCGGTGAGTGGCGCGCCGTCGTCTCTGGGTTCATAGACCGCGGCCGTGGACGAAAAGAGAATCGTTGGAACCGCTGCGGCAACCATTTCCGCGAGCAAACCCAGCGACGCCGCGGTGTTCTCCGCGTAATACTTGATGGGATTTTCCACAGATTCTGGCACAATAATGCGTCCAGCAAAGTGGAAGACCGCTTTGATCGGTTCGTCGCGAAAGAGCTGCTGAAGCAACAATCGATCCTCGACACTGCCGCGAACAAACTCTGCCGCAGCCGGGATGCAGTGCTCTGAACCGGTCGACAAATCATCGAGAACGATGACCCGAAGACCGGCATCCAAACACGCATAAGATGTATGGCTGCCGATGTAACCGGCCCCCCCGGTCACCAAAATTGTCTCGCTCATGCCCCGCTTCCCCGGTGTCATCTTGGTTGAGGTTCTTGTGCGGAAGGGCGATTTAGTTCAACCTCCCGGTGTTGCAGGTTGCGACTCAACAAGCATGCCAACCAGCAGATTGCGCGAGGGCACAGCCATATGAACAGTCTGGCAAGTCAGCACGAATTTCCAAGCGAAGGTCGGCGTGTTCGCCTCACCAAGAATGATCGATTGGTGCTGTCGGCGCTGGAGAATGCAGACGGCCCACTCAAAGCTTATGACCTGCTTGAACGCTTGAAGGAACAAGGCATCGGCGCGCCGATGACCGTCTATAGGGCCTTGGACCGCCTTCAAAAGCAGGGTCTTGTGCA
>JBCCBY010000157.1:0-7113 GCA_039033795.1 Pseudomonadota bacterium
CCCTGAAGAAATCCCTCAAGAACTCGAAGGTCAGAACCTCAAGATCGAATACATTGGTCCGCTTGCGCAGGCCCAAAAATCGGTGGGTCTCCAAGCTGTCGAGCGCGTAGTGAATTTCACCTCATCTCTTGCGCAGGTGAAGCCCGACGTCCTTGACAAGGTCGATCTTGATCAGGCGGTTGATGAGTATGCGTTGCGCGTTGGGGTTCCTTCCCGGGTTGTCCGGTCGGACGAAGACGTCGCGAGGATACGGCGAGAGCGTCAAGAGCAGCAGCAGGCAACGCAACTTCTCCAAGATGCACAACCGCTTACCCAGGCCTACCGGAACCTACAGGAGGCGGCGCAAGACCGAGCTGACCGATGAGCCGACAACGAAAGTCGAGCGAGCTCCGAACACCTGACCGCGTTGTCGATGCGTTCGCCGAATGCCTTGA
Source organism: Pseudomonadota bacterium (assembly GCA_039033795.1). GTDB lineage: Bacteria > Pseudomonadota > Alphaproteobacteria > Caulobacterales > Parvularculaceae > Parvularcula. The sequence continues at coordinate 435 of JBCCBY010000157.1, forward strand.
GACAACGGCAGGCCGAGAGGCATTTGGTGCCATTCTCGAGTTTGCGGGGCTCTACCGGCAAGATGTGGTCTTTGGCGACACTGATCAAAGCAACTTCAAAGCTGGCCAACGATCAGTGGCTAGCTGGATTTTCCGCACCATGATGGAAGCAAACCCCGCCGCAGCAGCGGCTTACATCCAAGAAAAAGGAAACGATCTCCGTGGAAAAAGACGATGCGAAAGCGCAACCGATTGATGACGCTGCTAATCCAGCGACCGATGAAGCGAAGGCTGCCGATGAAGCGAAAGCGGTCGAAGCTAAGGCCCCCGAAAAGGAGGCTGCTAAGCAAGAGGCTGTTGATGGTAAGACGCAGAAAGCGACCGATAATGATTCGTCTGACGACGACGATTTCCTGAAGGTCGACAAGACCGGTGCTGACGAAAATGCTGAAAATGAGAAGAAGGCCGCCCAATCGAAGGCGCCTGATGTGCCTGACGATTACGAAAAGCCAACTATTCCAGAGGGTTTGACGTTCGATGACGCGCTCTTCGGCGCCCTCACTCCCACGTTCAAAGAAATGGGTTTGCGTCAAGAGCAGGTGGATCAGCTCGTCACTAAGTTCGCGAAACAGGCAGAGGCGCAAGCCGCCGAAGCCCAAGCAGAACAAGACCGCGCGTACGCAGAGCAAGATGCAAAACATAAGCAGGAACTGAAAGAGCACTTTGGCGATCAGTATAGTGAGAAATCAGCCGCTGTAGGCCGTGTTTTCCGACGATACGATACTGATGGCAGTGTTGGTCAGTTCTTCAAAGAATCGGGGCTCACGAACTTCCCGCCCCTGATGAAGATGCTCGCTGAAGTCGGGTCCGCATTGTCAGAGGGCGGCCATTTGGAGTCGGCCTCTGGAGTAAAGACAACAGCCCCCAGGCAGCCACACGAGCAGCTTTGGGGATCGGGTTAAAGGACTGACAGATGGCTATTTTGGGTAACACCTACCTTGATCTTGTTGAGATCGCTCGTCGTACTGACAAGTATGATAATTCTATGGCGGTGACGGAGCTGCTCGCGCAGAAAAACCCGGTCATGCAAGATTCCCTTGCTGTGGCTTGCAACGAAGGCAAGCAGCACAAGAGCACCGTTCGAACCGGGTTGCCCAATGTTGCCTGGGGAAGGCTCTACAAGGGTATTCCTCAAAGCAAGAGCAAGACCCAACAGGTCATTGACACCACGGGTTTTCTTGAGGGCCGATCGACGATTGACCAGCGTTTGCTTGATGGCTTGAAAGAGCCTGAAAAGATGAAAATGGTCGAGGGCGATGCCTTCCTAGAGGCCATGGCTGAGGAAGCCCAAAACACTTTCTTTTATGGCTCGACCAATACGAGTCCGGAAAAGTTTGACGGTCTCGCAACGCGTTTCTCTGGTTTTTCGACCAAAGAAGGTGGGCAGATTGTTGATGCCGGTGGTTCGGGATCGGATAATATGTCGATCTGGATGGTCGAATGGTCTGACCAGGGTTGTCACATGCTTTACCCAAGCAATCATCCCGCTGGGCTCCAGCGTGAGGATAAGGGCATCCAGCGCGTCTTCGACGAAGATGGCAACGCATATTATGCGCATGAAGAGATCTTCTACCACCACCTTGGCCTTGCGGTGAAGGACTATCGCCGTGTTGTCCGTATTGCGAATATCGATGTCAGTAACCTGCTGGCTGATCCGTTTGCGATTGATGGTGGCGCGCTTTCCCTCCTGGATGTGATGCGGAAAGGTTATCACCGCCTGCACGCGAAACAGACCATGGATCAAACATTCATCCCTGCGATGAACCAAACGGTCAGTCGCCCCAAGCTGGTCATCTACATGAACCGGACGGCTTTCGAAGCCTTCGATGAATGCCACACAGAAAAGAGCAATGTCGAGCTTCGCGGCAAGGAGATCCATGGCGAGATGGTTCCGACCTATCGCGACATCCCCATCCGCGTTTCAGACGCTCTTCTGAACACTGAAGCGGCGGTCGCATAAGGCGACCGCTTCGTTCTCTAGGAGGCTTTCATGATCTTTTCGCAAGAGCTCATCTTATCAGACCGTCAGGCTATTACCGGCGATACTGTCTCGACCAACATCCTCGACTTTGGGGTCAACGGCACGCCTGTCGGTGGTGTCCAGATCCCGCAAGACGTTGGCAATGGTACCCCCATGGGGCTGCTCATTCAGGTCACCGAAACATTCAACGGCTTGACCAGTCTCAACATCACGCTGGAGACCGACAGCGCTTCAGGGTTTGGATCGGCCAAGGATGTCGTTCTTATGAACGTCACGCTTTCCGAGCTTGTTGCTGGCTACCGCACACCGATCATCATGCTGCCACGTGGCATTTCTGAGCGGTTCTTCCGGCTTGGCTACGATGTCCAGGGCACGAACCCCACACAGGGCCGCATCACTGCTGGCCTCGTTTGCGCCGTCCAAACCGCATAGGAGCGACGATGTCCGAAGTACGGTTAATTGCGAAAGAACGCGGCTATCACGATGGGCGCATCATCGAGGCTGGTGAAGAGTTCATCTTCAGGCCAACTGTCTTTGGTGGAGACACCGGTGCTGCGGCGGCCCGCACGAAGGCTGCTGCTGAATTGCGTCCTGGTTGGGCTGATCCCGTCGAGGCGCCCAATACTGCGCCAAAGGCAGCATCGCGTGCCCCTAAATCCGATAAGGGCAGCGAGGCCGCGAAAGGCTAGCTCGAGAAAGTGAGCTTTCGTGAACTGGGGGACGGCGCGTAACGATGGCTGTTTCAACAACCGACATCGCTAATCAGGCGCTGAGTCACATCAAGAACAGCACACGGATTTCGAGCTTCGACGAACCCACACCTGAAGTCGATCTTATCAAGCTGCATTATGACACGTGTAGGGACGAGGTAATGGCCGCCTCCAATTGGGGTTTTGCCAGCGCGACAGTTGCAGCAATGCCCTTGCCGACAACAGTCGGGCAGTGGGCTTATGCTTACTCAAGGCCGTCCGATGCAATTGCGCTTAGGAATATCCTCAGGACCGGCGAGACTACTCAGACATCCCCCGAAAACCGGATTGCTTATGCCGAAGTCGCCGGACCGACCGACGGCACAGTGGCTATCGTGACGGATGAGCCAATCGCTTGGATTGAGTACACGCGGAGAATTGAAAATCCATCGGCATACACTCCAGATTTTGTAACAGCCCTTGGTTATCGTTTAGCTGCTGCCATTGCGCCGGCGCTCACAAAGGCCAAGGGGGCGTCGCGTGAGATGATGGAGCTCTACGCGCAAGCGCTGGGAAGCGCGCGAGCGCGGGACAAGAATTCTCGCCGCGTCCTGATAAGTCCTCGCCCAAGCGGAATCAGAGCACGTACGCAATCGACTGTGCGGTCGCGCTGATGGTGGGCCACGCGCAAGGACTCCAGTCGACGTTTTCTGGCGGCGTGATCTCCCGCCAGCTGCAAAACCGCGTCGACATTGAGCGGTTCTACAGCAGTTTTCGTTCGTCGGTAAACTTTGTTGTTCGGGCAGAGGGTTTTGTCTTCAATCGTCAGGGGACAACATTCATCGCGGAGGTTGCAAATTCTTCCAGCTCAACGCGATTGATTGATTTCTCGTTTTCGGATTCCGACGACGAGCAGCAATACCTCCTTGAGTTCAGCGGACAAAGGGTCAGGTTTATTCGATCGACTGGTGTCGTTCAGGCGAGCGGTGGCGGTGACTACGAAATCACTCTGCCTTACCAACAGCAGGATCTCTTTAAACTCCGCTATGCCCAATCAGCAGACGAGCTTTTTATAGCGAGCACCCGGTTTCAGCAGGCCAAACTTGTTCGTCTCGCTGATAACGATTGGACATACGAGCTAATATCGGCTGCTTCATCGCTTAACCCACCGACCGGGGGCAATGGGGTTTGGTCTGGTGGGTTAAGCGATGGAACTTTTACGGAATTTTATCGCTTAACATCCGTTACACCGGATGGAGAGGAAAGCGCCCCAACAGAGCGTTTCGAGGTTCAGCGAAACCAAGTTTGGTCGGACGGCGAGACCATTACGCTGAGCTGGAACGCCTTAACCGGCGCGGGTCGCTACTATGTGTATAAGGAGATTGCGGGCGTCTACGGCTATATTGGGCAGGCGTTAGGCGAATCTTTTCGTGACACGAACTATCTTCCCGACGCCTCAATCGTTCCGCCAGTCACCAAGAATCCGTTCTCCAACTCTAATTGGCCAACGGCAGTGACGTTCTTTGAAGAGCGCCTTACTTTCGGCGGTCTTGGGACAAAACCGTTTGAACTGAATTTCAGTCGAACAAATCTGTTTTCGAATTTCAATCAATCGGAACCAACGCGTGCTGATGATGCCATTCAGGTCTCTCTATTGGGTGGTCGCTCTGGCCAAGTGAACGCCATCAAGCACCTGGTCGAATTGGATCAGCTGGTGGTTTTCACCAACAACGTAATTTTTGGCGTGATGGGCGTTGACGGTGGCCCTATCACGCCGGATTCGGTCGAGCGAAGTGCGCGCGCATATATCTCAGCTGGAGACGTTGCGCCGATCCCAACTGAAGACAGCGTGCTTGTGGTCGATCGAACGGGAAAACGTGTCACTGATGTCAGGCCGGGGACTGATCTGAGGAGCACCGAACAAGCGGATCTCTCAGCCTTGGTTCGCAGCCTTTTTGAAGAGCGTGTGCAGGACGATGGTACGGTGCTCAATGACCGTCACATCGTGGATTGGGCGCAGGCCAAGGATCCCGACGATATCATTTGGTGCGTCATGTCCGATGGTTCCTTGCTCGGCCTGACCTATGTGCGCGAGCAAGACGTGTGGGCTTGGCATGAGCATTCAACGCCAAACGGTCATTTTGAAAGCGTTGGGGTACTTGAGGTAGACGGAACATCAGTTCCTCATTTTGTTGTCCGACGGCAAATTAACGGTTTAACGAAGCGGTACATTGAGGCCCTTCAGCCCCGCGTTGACTCGAGCATTGAGGATGCTTTTTTCGTTGACTCGGGTCTAACGTATACTGGTGCTTCGACATCGACGATCTCGGGTCTGGAGCACCTCGAGGGAGAGACCGTGGCGATCTTGGCTGACGGTTTTGTGCTTGAGCCGCAAACGGTGTCTGGCGGCAGCGTCACCCTCCCAATTGAGGCCACTACCGTGCACGTTGGGTTGATGCCGAGCTATGAGTTCGAGACCTTAAACGTCGCTGCGCAAGCGCGCCGCGGCAACCTTCAGATTAAAGAGAAGGCAATCACGGGCGTTGATATCATCTTTGATCGGACAGCTGAGACATCGATTGGCCCTACCAAAGAGCTAGCACGTGATGTGCGCTGGCGGACGACGGAGAAATGGGACACCCCGGCAGACCTTTTTTCTGGGACGAGAGAGGTCAACATCTTCTCAAGTTGGGACAAGGATCCACGTGTCTTTGTCCATCACAAAAACCCCACACCGATTACGATTTTGGGCATTGCTCCTTCGGTATCGTATGAAGATTGATGTTCAGCCCGCATGGCCGGAAGCAATCGACCATATTGCCAAGAACCTCTCGGAGCGTGATCGCGCTGAAATCTGGGCCTATAGCGGCAAGCTGCCGGACGAGGCACTTGCTCACTCGGTGGGGCGATCAGAAGAGTGCGAGGTTGCGCTTTTTGATGGGGAGCCGGCCGCAGCGTTTGGGTGCGCGCCTTTCGGACCCAACGGTTCTCCCTGGCTGCTTTCAACGGACCGTCTTCGTGAGGCCCCCCGTCATGTCTTGAGCGTGAGTCAAGAAAGGGTGGGGCGCTATGCGCGCGTTTATCCAGCACTGATTAACTTCGTTCACTGGAAGAACATGCCCTCGCTCAGGTGGCTGGAAAGATTGGGTTTTTCGATTGAGCCAGCAAAACCGGCGGGGCTGTACGGTGTGCCCTTTCATAGGATAATCCGATGTGTGAGCCAGCAACACTGTTAGCCTTATCAGGTGGCGTGTCCGCCATTGGGTCAGGCGTTTCCACCTACTCAAAAGTGGCTGCGGGCCGCGCGCAAGCGTCGATTAATCGGTACAACGCACGTGTGCAGGAAGTCCAGGCACAAGATGCCAGGTATCGCGGTAGTGTTGAAGAGACGCAGCAGCGCCTTGCTGGTGCTGCGCAACTGTCCCGCGCCAAGGTGGTTATGGCGGCCAACGGTGTCGACATTTCATCAGGTTCCCCGCTGTCGGTCTTGGAGGGGCAAGCCATGCTCAACGAAATCGATGCACAGATTATCCGCACAAACGCCGAGCGAGAGGAGCAGTTCTATCAGCGGCGCGGCGTAGACTTTCAAAATCAGGGCCGCATAGCAGATCGCGGCGCAACGTTCGCTGCCATCGGCGGCGGCTTCGATGTGATCTCAACTGGCTTTGAGGCAGCTAGTCAGTACAGGAACGGGGCGTAAGGCTATGCGTGTTCCCACCCGCGATACGTTTGGGCGCAGCGTTTCTCCGTTGGGTTCTGTTGAACAAAGGATTCAATTACGGTCAGAAGCCTTTGGAGCCGACCTGGCGCGGGGGCTTGATCAAACATCGGACGCCATCGCCGTCATCGCTCAGCGTCGAGAGCAAATAGCGCAAGAAGATGCCGCGACCGAGGCTGTTGAGGCGTTCAACGCTGCCAGTGCATCCATCAGAGACACGCTTTATGGGGAGGGGGGCTTCTATAGCCGATC
>JBCCBY010000158.1:0-7068 GCA_039033795.1 Pseudomonadota bacterium
GGATCAAACATCTTGGCGCGATCCGGTCGGTGATCCAGGCCGCCATGGTGTTTTCGACAGCGCTTGGTCCTTGGATCACAGGGGTTCTGATCGACCGCGGGATCCCCCTTCCCACCCAGTTTGGATGGATGTCACTTTATTGTGTGGTGGCGTGCGGCTCTCTTTTCTGGACGTCACGGCGCATTCTGGCGCGGAATTAAGCTTGCCAAACTCCGGCCAATCGCCTTCCCTCGAAGACCGATCGGGAGGCGATTTGACCAACGACACGCAACGGCTGGATAAATGGCTATGGTCAGTGCGGATTTTCAAAACCCGTGCGCTGTCAGCGCAAACTGTGTCGGGCAAGAGTGTGCGGATCACCCGTGATGGACAAACACAGCGCACCGACAAACCAGCTTTTAAACTTCGGATCGGTGACACCGTGACGGTAATGCGCGGGCCAAGGCTTTTTGTCTTGGACGTCCTCCAATTGCCCGAGCGGCGTGTGTCAGCGCCGGAAGCCGCCCGCTGCTACCGTGATCACACGGCCCCACCACCCCCCGACGGAGAAAGCCCCCGCAATGCTCGATAAATTGTTCAAATCCTTCCGGGGCCCTGCTGATGAACCGGAAGATCCGGAGGCCGTTCTCAAAAAAGCCGTCGCTGCGCTATTGGTTGAGGCTGCTCGGGCTGATGAGGTCTACACGGACGACGAAAAGAGCCTGATCGCACAGATGCTGGCCAAGCGGTTCACATTGTCTGAAGCCGACGCCCTTGCGCTGCGGACGGACGCCGAAGACGCGCAAGCCTCGGCGAATGATCTGTACGGATTTAGCCGCGTGGTGAAGTCGGGCCTGGATCGCGCGGGAAAAATGGACCTTATTGAGGATATGTGGCGGATTGTGCTCAGTGATGATGCCCGGGATCCACACGAAGACATGATTATCCGCCGACTGATCGGCCTTATCTATCTCGAAGACACCGACAGCGCAGAAGCGCGCCGCCGGGCCGAAGCATCAAAAGGCCTTTAGGCTTTCGCGAACTTGATGATCTTGGTGGGGGCGGCTGGCGGCTCGCCCTTTTCGATGGCGTGGACGTGTTCCATGCCGCTCGTGACCTTGCCCCAAGCTGTGTACTGATTATCAAGGAATGTCGCGTCATCGAGACAGATGAAAAATTGGCTGGATGCGGAATTGGGTTCCTGTGCACGGGCCATGGAGACAACACCCTCAACATGCGGCGTGTCGTTGAACTCAGCAGGAATATGCTCATCAGCACCGCCCATGCCGGTGCCCTCGGGGCAGCCGCCTTGCGCCATGAAGCCATCGATCACGCGATGGAAAGTGAGCCCATCGTAAAAACCGCTTTCGGCCAAACGGGTGATTTGTTCGACGTGTTTGGGCGCCTTGTCGTCGAAGGTCTCAATGGTGACTTCGCCGGTTTCAAGGGTGAGTTTCAGTGTGGTCATGACGTGATTTCGCCTCCAATGCGGACCGGTACGTTGATGGAACAGATATCGGGAAAGAAGCCATCATCGGTGATCCCGCCTGTCGCGCGAAGCCACGCCTTGAAGCTTTCGCTGTCGGTCTTCAACACCTCGACTTCTCTTTGTTCCATCAGCGGAAGGTCAGGCATCAACCGCAGACGCAACATCGGGGTCGGACGATCGGGTGGCTCGCCCCTGTTGATCCGGCGCACATTGCGCTCTCCAGTCAGCACCTTTCCCCAGGCCGTGTAGCGCTGATCAAGGGCATCGCGACTGTCCCCGATCATAATGAAGTACTGGCTGTTCGCAGAATTCGGATCACCGCTCCGTGCCATGGACATCACACCGGGGCAGTGCATGGGCCACATCATCACATCATCAGTGTTCAAAAAAGACGTCAGGCTGGGTGACTGGCTGGCGACGGGCACGCTTCCAATAAAACCGATTCGGGGGGATCGAGGCCCACGACCGAGATAGTCAACATCCTGAAACGACGAGACAAAATGCACGAACTCGGCGGGAAGATCAGGAAGATCCGACCCTCCGGTCCCATCCCCGAGGGGATCACCACCTTGCGCCATGAACCCGTCGATCACGCGGTGGAACAACAGACCGTCGTAAAACCCTTGGCGCACCAAGGTTGTGATCCGCTCGATATGGCGCGGCGCCAAGTCCGGACGCATCTCCACAAGAAGCTCTCCGGAGGGCAAATCGAGAACCAGAACATTATCAGGGTCCACGATCCGCCATTCATCCTCGGGGGCATCGTCGAGAATTCCTTGCACGACATCGGGCGCAGCGACGTCCTGAGCCAATGCCGCGCCATAAAGACATGCAGCGACGACGCCCAGGCAGATGAAAAACTGTTTTATCATCAGGCGTGGCTAGCGGATCGCGGGCGCTTCAGAAAGACAAGCGAGACTTAAACGCATGTCAGGTGTTCACTTTGCTCGCCAGGCGCGCCACGACGGGCTCAGGGACAAAGCTCTCGAACTTGCCGCCCAATTGCGCGATCTCCTTGACCCATCGGCTTGCCACGGCCTGGTACCTGACATCCGCCATCAAAAACACCGTCTCTATATCCTCATTGAGGACCGCATTCATACCAACCATTTGAAACTCGTATTCAAAGTCTGAAACTGCGCGGAGACCACGGAAGATGACACTGGCACCGACGCTTTCAGCGTAATGCACCAGAAGGCCCTCAAAAGGCTCCACACGAATGGTTCCCCTCGCCCGTTCATCCACACCCTCCAAGGACGCACGGACAAGTTCCTGCCGCTCCTTCAGGTCAAAAAGCGGGTTCTTCCCAGAATGAACCGCCACCCCGACGACCAGCTCATCACACAGCTTCACCGCCCGCTTAATGATATCAAGATGGCCCACAGTGATCGGGTCAAACGTCCCTGGATAAAGACCAATAAGCGGTTTCGTCATGCAGCCTCCTTGTTACCAATCCCACCCGCTGCAAGCTTTCGCAGCCGTGCCTGCCGATGGGTGTAAAAAGCCTTCGCAAACGCCGCAACAATCGGTGTTTGCCACCCCGCATCAATCTCTAAACGATCCTCATAGCGTGTGCCCTCACCTTCGGGTGTGACCGAGACACAGTGGTCCCAACGCTTGATTGATTGGCTGTGCCCATTATCGCGCAGAAACCGGGTCTCACCTTCTGGCGGCGGATAGGAAATGCCGATCACCTGCTGGCCTATCGGAAGAAAGCCAAAGAGACGCAGCGCACACAGATAGTCACCGTCTTCCCAACGCGCCGGCAGAGACGGAGGATCGATGGGCCGAAACGTCACCATCGGCGCGGCGACGATATGCAACGTGCTCGTCGCGGTCGCCTTCTGCCAAATCTCGTCGGCCGGCGCGTCGAAATAGGTCGTCACAGCGACCGTCGAGGTCATTCCTCTGACCCGCCGTCGCTTTCGGTTTCGCCAACGCCTTCAACAGAGACAACGCGCTCATCCGCCTTTGTTGAAATGATGGTGACACCTTGGGTGTTCCGGCCAGCAACGCGAATATCATTGATCGGTGTGCGGATAAGTTGTCCGCCATCGGTGACCAGCATCACTTCATCGCCATCACTCGCAGGGAAGCTCGCGACCACCCGGCCGTTTCGTTTGCCGGTCACAATGGCGATGATGCCTTTGCCGCCGCGGCCAGAGGTTCGGTACTCAAAGGATGAGGTCCTCTTACCATAGCCGTTTTCGGTCACGGTGAGGATGAATTCCTCCGCCGCAGACATCTCAGCGATGCGCTCAGAACTCAGCGCAGCCTCCACGCCGCCCTCCTCGCTGCCTTCGGTCTCACCGTCCCCCGCGGCACGACGCATGGCAGCGGCGTGCTTGAGATAGGCGCGAGCCTCCTCGGGCGATGCATTGATGTGCCGCAACACGCTCATGCCAATGACGTGATCTTTATCAGCCAAGCGAATGCCCCGCACGCCGGTGGAGGTCCGCCCGCTGAAGACACGCACGGTTTCGAGCGGGAAGCGGATAGCCATCCCCTCGGCCGTGGTGAACAGAACATCCTCATCAGGCCGCGCGAGTTTCACCCCGACGAGCACATCGCCTTCGTCCAGTTTCATCGCGATCTTGCCAGCCCGGTTGATGTTCGCAAAATCGGAGAGTTTGTTCCGGCGAACATTGCCCGACTGGGTGGCAAAGACGATGTCTTGAGCCTCCTGGTCCTCCGGCAGCGGAAGAATGACCGTCACCCTCTCGCCTTGCTCCAGCGGCAAGAGGTTCACAAAAGCCTTGCCGCGAGACGTCGGCCCGCCTTCGGGAAGCCGCCAGAGCTTGAGCTGATAGACCATGCCGCGGTCGGTGAAGAACAAGAGCGGCGTGTGCGTGTTGCCAATGAAGAGTTGGCTGACGAAATCCTCGTCCTTCATCGCCATGCCCGAGCGGCCTTTGCCGCCGCGACGCTGTGCGCGATAGGTCGAAAGCGGCGTCCTTTTAACGTAGCCAGAGTGACTGACGGTGACCACCATATCCTCTCGGGTGATCAGGTCCTCGTCCTCCATCTCGATCGCATCGATAAATTCAGAGCGGCGCGGCGTGGCGAATTCTTCGCGCACCGCCATCATCTCATCCTTCACAATCGTCAGGACACGGTCACGATTGGAGAGGATATCGAGGAAGTCCTCGATCTGGGCTGCAAGTTTCTGCAGCTCATCACCGATCTCGTCGCGACCAAGGGCTGTGAGCCGTTGAAGGCGCAGGTCGAGGATGGCTTTGGCTTGAACCTCCGACAGGCGCAGCATGCCCTCATCGGACAGCTTGTGGCGGGGGTCAGCCACCAAGCGCACGAGCGGAGCAAGGTCCTTTGCGGGCCATTCACGGGCCATGAGTTCTTCTCGCGCGACCGCCGGGTTTGGCGCGTTGCGGATCAGCTTCACCACGTCGTCGATATTGGCGACCGCGATCGCCATACCGCACAAGACGTGGGCCCGGTCGCGCGCCTTGGTGAGCTCAAACTTCGTCCGTCTGGTGACGACCTCTTCACGGAATTGGATGAAGCTCATCAAGACCGAGCGGAGCGTCATCTGTTCTGGTCGGCCACCATTGAGCGCCAGCATGTTGACCCCAAAGGACGTCTGCAGCGGGCTCTGCTTATAAAGATTATTGAGCACCACATCGGCGACCGCGTCGCGTTTCAGCTCTATCACCACACGGATGCCGTGGCGGTCGCTCTCATCACGCAGGTCGGCGATGCCTTCGATTTTCTTCTCGCGGACCAAAAGGGCGATTTTTTCGACCATGGCTGACTTATTGACCTGGTAAGGCACTTCGGTGACGATGATCGCGTAACGATCCTTGCGGATCTCCTCGACCTCCGTCCGGCCCCGCATGATCACCGAACCGCGTCCGGTGAGAAGGCCTGAGCGGGCACCCGATTGACCAAGAATCTGGCCGCCTGTGGGGAAGTCAGGACCAGGAACGATCTCTAACAGTCTTGCATCGTCGGTCTCCGGCGCATCAATCAAGGTAACGGCCGCATCGATGACTTCGCCCAAATTATGGGGCGGGATGTTGGTCGCCATCCCCACCGCGATGCCGCCTGCTCCATTGACCAGCAGATTGGGAAACCGAGCCGGTAGAACCGTCGGCTCTTGGCGAGAGCCATCATAGGTCTCTTGAAAATTGACCGTGTTCTTATCGATATCGGCCAGGAGGTTCGACGCAGACTTTGCGAGGCGGCACTCAGTGTACCGCATGGCAGCGGGTGGATCATTGTCGATTGAGCCAAAATTGCCTTGCCCTTGGATCAGCGGCAGCCGCATCGAGAAATCCTGGGCCATGCGGACGAGTGCATCGTAAATCGCGCTATCGCCGTGCGGGTGGTACTTACCCATCACATCGCCGACGACGTTCGCAGATTTTTTGAACGGCTTGTCGTGGGCAAAGCCGTTTTCATGCATCGACCACAAAATCCGCCGATGCACCGGCTTTAATCCATCGCGCGCATCGGGGATCGCTCGACTGACGATGACCGACATGGCGTAATCGAGGTAGCTTTTCTCCATCTCGCCGGTAATCGAGACTCCGGAAACGCCGGGCGAGCTCTCCGAATTGTCGGGGTTGTTGTCGTTGGTCTGGTCGTTTTGGTCGTCGGCCACGGGGCGCTATGTCCTCTTGGGATGAATCATGATCGCCGGGGGTTAGCAGTCTTCACGCGCCTCCGCTAGGAAACGAGAGAAAGGGAACCCATGAAACGCATCTCAGGAGGTCTTTTGTCGATCGGCTTGGCCGCGTGCGGCGGCAGCGGCGGTGAGACGTCGCCGTCGGTCAATCTTCCCGAAGCCCGGCGGCAGATGACGGCTGAGATCATCGGTGTCAGCGGCGAGGTGATTGGCGAGGCTGTCTTGTCCGAAAGTGTTCACGGCATGATGTTTAGGCTCCATGCCCATGGTCTTCCCGAGGGCTGGCACGGCGCCCATTTGCACACAGTGGGTGACTGCTCTGACTTTTCCGATGGGTTCAAAGCAGCCGGCGGGCATGTGAACATCACGGGTGACGAGCATGGTCTTTTGAACCCAAAGGGCTTTCACCTCGGCGCCAATTTCCCGAACCTCTTCGTCTCGTCCGAGGGCGCCCTTCGTGTTGAGGTGTTCTCGCAGGACCTCATCCTTGAGGAAGCCAATGACGAGGACGGCTTCACGTTCATTATCCACATCAATGAAGATGACCACATGAGCCAGCCGATCGGCGGGGCGGGCGGAAGGATCGCTTGCGCTGCGTTCAACCCGTCGTAGACGCCGAGGTGTCCGGAAAATCGAGCGGCGCCTCCGCCTGCGGCTCGTCATCCGCATCCTCATGATCACCCCGCGGGTCGAGTTCGAAGAGCGCCGGCGTGGTGCGCATCACAGGCACATAGTCCTCGCGCGTCTCCGGGGCACCACGCACGAACAGGCGCAAAAAACCAAACACCGCAAGACCGAGATAGCAGAGCGCCACCCAATGATAGAGACTGCTGGTGCCGAAGACCGCAATGACCTGGGAGGCGATGAGCGGTCCAGCACACGCCGCAGACCCATAGAGCAAAAGAAGGCCACCATTGACCGCAACGATCCTGCCTGGCTCCACGTTCTGGAACGA
>JBCCBY010000159.1:0-7057 GCA_039033795.1 Pseudomonadota bacterium
ACAGATCATAACACAGAGAGGAGTTGAAATACTAAATCAAACTCGCAGTGTCATTTTTGAGAAGGTGAGTTAATATCGCCTGTATGATATTTTTGAAAGAGTTAACATTATATGCCGGTAGTAGCTCGGTGCGGTCTACACACCCGTGCTCGACCTCCCAAGCTTCCTGGGCGGCGACTACACCTTCACGGCAGATTTCCTCTACAGCCAAGGCGAAAACAGCGCCGTTATCCTGCGTGGTGATCTGGAAGATACGGGTGCGGTCGATGCAGACGGTCGTCCGATCTATGAGAGCGTTCGTCGCGAAAGCTTTGTTTTGACCAACTCGGATGACGAGCAAAACACCACGCTATCGATTTCGGGCGGGATCCAAAAGTCCTATGACAATGGTTTCAACTATGTTCTTGGCTATGCCTACACGGACAGCAAAGACGTGAATCCCATGACCAGCTCGGTGGCGTTCTCCAACTACACCAACCGGGCGGCGTTCGATCCTCAAGAGCAGGTTGCTTCGACGTCGGACTACAACATCAAGCATCGGTTCACAGCAGTCGCGAATTACGAGCGTAATTTCTTCCAAGACTTCGCAACACGCGTCTCAGCGGTCGGTGTTGTTCGCTCGGGCCTCGCCTATTCCATCGTTGATCCTGATGCTGAGGTGTCTGCCGTTCGTTTCACGAGCCCAGACCTTCTCCTCACACCAGGCAGCCGTAACGAAGAGTTCGGTTCGTGGTGGGGTAAAGTCGACCTTCGTTTCGAGCAGGAGTTCCCTGGTATCCAGGACGGTCACAACGCGGCTGCGTTTATCGTGATCGATAACTTCACGAACCTTCTGAACGATGAATGGGGTGTCCTGCGTGAGCCTGACTTCCCCCCAACCGTTGAGATCGGACAGCGCGCCGAGTCCCGTCAAGGTGATGCGTCACGCTACCAAATCCGTGTCGGCGTTCGCTACGTCTTCTAGCAAGATCAGGTTTTAGAACCTCTTTGGAAAAGGGCGGCTTTGGCCGCCCTTTTCTTTTGCTGGCGGGGCCTAAGGCCTTTGGCTAAGGCGCCGCCATGCACGACCTCCCTAAAACGTTTGACCCCATCGAAGCCGAACCCCGCCTTTATCAGGCACAAGAAAAGTCAGGCCTTTTCGCGCCGCAAGGTGTGGGGGATCCCTACGCTATCGTGATCCCGCCGCCCAATGTGACGGGCAGCCTGCATGTCGGCCATGCGCTCAACACCACGCTGCAGGATATCCTTTGCCGGTTCCGTCGCCGTCAGGGCCGCCGGGTGCTCTGGCAGTTCGGTACCGATCATGCCGGGATTGCAACGCAGATGGTCGTCGAACGTCAGATGGCGGAGCGCCAAGAGCCGCATCGCCGGGATATTGGGCGCGACGCGTTCGTCGACAAAGTCTGGTCATGGAAAGCCGAGTCCGGCGGCACCATTGAAAACCAGCTTCGGCGTCTCGGCGCGAGCCTTGACTGGTCACGGGGCCGCTTCACGATGGATGAGGGCCTCTCGGCCGCTGTCCGCAAGGTCTTCGTCGAACTCTATCGAGAGGGCCTCATCTACCGCGACAAACGATTGGTCAATTGGGATCCAAAGTTCCAAACGGCGATCTCTGATCTTGAGGTGGAGAGCAACGAAGTGAACGGCCATATGTGGCGGTTTGCTTATCCGCTAGCGGACGGCCCCGTGGGTGATGTCAAAGAGATTGTCATCGCAACCACCAGGCCCGAGACCATGCTGGGCGACGGGGCGGTGGCGGTTCATCCCGACGATGAGCGGTACAAAGACCTTATCGGCAAGATGGTCCGCCTTCCGATTGCTGATCGTCTGATCCCGATTATCGCCGACGAGTATCCCGATCCTGATTTTGGATCAGGGGCTGTCAAGATCACGGGTGCGCATGATTTCAATGACTTTGAGGTCGCGCGCCGGCACAACATCCCATTGATTGTGCTGATGGACGAAGAGGCGCGGATGATCTCGACGCCGGACAACAACGTTCCTGAACGCTTCCACGGTGTGGATCGCTTTGAGGCCCGCAAGATGGTCGTGGCGGAGATCGAAGAGCAAGGCCTCAGTCGCGGTGTGGATGATAAGATCATCGTGCAGCCATTCGGTGATCGCTCCGGCGTGGTGATCGAGCCTATGCTGACGGATCAATGGTATGTTGACGCCAAGACCTTGGCGGTGCCAGCGATCGAGGCTGTGAAATCCGGTAAGACACAGTTTGTTCCCTCCAATTGGTCGAAGACTTATTTTCAGTGGATGGACAATATCGAGCCGTGGTGCATTTCCCGGCAGCTTTGGTGGGGGCACCGCATCCCAGTCTGGTATGGCCCCGATGGCACACCGTTCTGTGCGGAGAGTGAGTCCGAGGCGCATCGTATGGCAACAGAGCATTACGACGGCGAGGCTGTGGATCTTATTCAAGACAATGATGTTCTTGATACGTGGTTTTCTTCGGCGCTCTGGCCTTTCTCGACCTTAGGATGGCCGGGCGATACGCAAGAGCAAAAGGATTTCTATCCCACAGCGGTGTTGTCGACGGCTTTTGATATCATCTTCTTCTGGGTTGCCCGGATGATGATGATGGCGCTTCACTTTAAAAAGGATGTGCCGTTTGAGACCGTTTATATCCACGCCCTGGTGCGGGACGAGCACGGACAGAAAATGTCCAAGTCCAAGGGCAATGTGATTGACCCGATGGACTTCGTCGATGAGTTTGGCGCTGATCCCTTGCGCTTTGCGTTGGCCGCACAGGCGACGCAAGGGCGCGATCTCAGCCTTTCCAAGTCGCGCGTCGAAGGATACCGCAATTTCCGGACAAAGTTATGGAACGCGGCCCGTTTTCTTCAAATTCGCGGTATACCGATCACTGGTTCGATAACGGATCCAGCCGTGCTAAAGCTGCCGCTCAACCGATGGATGGCGCATGAAGCATCAGCCATGGCGAAAGCGGTGGCCGAGGGGATCGAGAACTTTCGGTTCGACGAGGCAGCGTCCGCGGTTTATCAGTTCACGTGGCGTACCTATTGCGACTGGTGCATTGAACTCGCCAAGCCTGTTCTTGATGATGGCACACCTGAGGATATCGCGGAGACAAAAGCCGTGCTCGGAGAAACGTTGGACGCGATTTTGATCGCGCTCGAGCCGATGATGCCGTTCGTCTCACGAGAAATTTTCGGCGCCATGAACGAGGGCAGCGCCGCCTTTGACGATAGGTCATGGCCCGCGAGCGACTTCGTGGATAATGCGGCCGTTGCGCCCATGGAAACCGCCATCTCTCTTATTTCCGAGCTTCGAAGCACGCGGGCCGAGGTCAATGTTCCCGCGGCGGCTAAGCTAAACCTTGTGGCGATCAACGCCCCGGAAAAAACGCGTGAGCAATTGGCAGCGCAGGTGAGCGCCATCAAGCGGATGGCGAGGATCGAGGAGATCACCTTTGCCGACAAGCCGCCCAAGGGCGCCATTCAGTTGGTCAGCGATGGCGTGACGTATGCGCTACCGGTGGCCGATGTGATTGATCTCGATGCGGAGATGGCGCGCCTCGATAAGGACATCGCGGCGGCGCAAGGACAGCTCAAAAAAGCTAAGGGCAAGCTTGGCAATGAACGCTTTGTGGCCAAAGCGCCGCCCGAGGTCGTCGAGGAAGAACGCGCACGGGTGGCCAAGTTCAGCGAAGAGCTGACCCAGCTCGAAGCGGCAAAAGCGCGCCTTGCGGCTCTTTAAGCTATTGCCAGTCGTGTGCTGTGATGACGCTGCCTTCCCGGCGGTGGTCAGCAAACGTATCAACGTCATCAGGGTTGAGAACGAAGCCATGGAGCCCGGAGGTCAGTGGAGCGGTTGAGATCTCATAACCTGCAGCCCCGAGTTTTGTGGCGATGTCTTCACCGCCTTCTTCGACCAAAACCTTGCCGCGCGGAACGACCACGTGCGGTCGCAAGATGGCGTCACTGATTTTATCGCCGCCAAAGACGTGCGCCATCAGTGTCTTGGCCACATAGCTGATGATGGCGGGCCCACCTGGGCTCCCCGTCGCAGCATAGGGTTCACCATCGTCGTCAAAGACGACCACAGGCGTCATGGAGCTCATCGGCCGCTTGCGGGGCCCCGGGGCATTGGCAATCGGCTTTCCATCGCGGCCTGGGTCTCTTGAAAAATCGGTGAGCTGATTGTTGAGGACCATACCCCCCGCAAACATTTGGCTGCCAAAGGGCATTTCCACCGTCGCTGTCATCGAAATGATATTGCCATCAGAGTCCCGTATGGAAAAATGCGACGTCGCCGGAACTTCATAGGATTGATCGTCGAGCCTTCCTTCTTTCAAAGCAGGTCCCGCAGGTGTTCCCGGTTCGACCGCTTGAAGGGGGGCGGTGCCAATCAGCGCTGCCCGATCTTTGAGGTAGGCTGGGTCGATCAATGCTTTGGTGAGGTCTTGTGCTGTTAGATCATCAGTACCCATCGACATGGGGTCGCCCAGATACCGATTCCGATCAGCATAAGCCAGGCGCGTCGCCTCAACATAGGGAACGAGATTGTCTTGCGGCGCACCTTCGGCGCCGGTTTGTTCGTAAATTTGCATAATCTGTAAGAGCGTGACCCCGCCAGAACTTGGTGGCGGCATCGAGCAAATGTTGAACGTCTTAACCGGGCGGCAAATCGGATCCCGTTCGATCACCTGATATGATGCAAAGTCGTCGAGCGCCATCGTCTCTTCGCCCGACTGGCTGTTGACTCGCGCAATGATCGCTTCGGCAATCGGTCCACTGTAAAACGCTGGGGCGCCGCCCTCGGCGATCATGGTGACACTGTCGGCAAATGCCTGGTTGGTGACGGTCTCGCCAACGGCAAGGGCTTGGCCGTCTTCATTGTAGTAGATCGCGCCGCCGTCCTCGAGCCGGAGGTGGGGTAGGCGCCCGGCCCAATCGTGCAGGCGCTGCGGCATAGGAAATCCATCAGATGCCAGACGAATAGGGGCATCAAAGAGCGATGACCATTCGAGTTGACCGTGTCGCTGATGCGCGAACGCCAACAACGCCACTGCACCGGGCACACCTGTGCTGTACCCGGAGCGCACGGCCTCAAAAAACGCCATGGCCGAACCGTCTTCTTTCAAAAAGATATCGGGTGTCGTCGAGGCCGGTGCCATTTCGCGCCCGTCATAGGCGTGAAGCTCTCCCGTCTCCGCGTCGAAGAACAGCATGAAAGCGCCGCCAGCGAGGCCGGAGGCATGTGGTTCAACCAAACTCAGCACCGCTTGGATGGCAACCGCTGCATCCGCCGCGGTTCCGCCGCGCGCCAACACATCAGCGCCAGCTTCCACGGCGAGCGGATGAGCCGCGCTGACAATCCAGGGCAAGGGGTCGACGTCATCGACCGCTGGCATGACGTCGATGGGGGTGTCCACGGCCGCGGTGTCAGTCGCAGGGTCCCCGCATGCGGCGAGAAAAGCGGTGGTGATGGCGGCAAGTGCCCGTCTGCGATCCATGCTTGCTCCTTGGGTAGCGTGCAGCGCACAGTCTTGGCTGAGTGCGCGAGAGAGGCAAGCCATGCCCGCTGGTTCAACCAACAGCATCACTGATATCAAAGGCTTACGTGTCGGCCGCGCCGAGGACATGTCGGCAAAGACCGGCGTCACCTTGCTCCTCCCGGAAAGTCCGCTGCGGGCGGCGGTGGATGTGCGCGGTGGTGCGCCTGGTACAAGGGAGACCGACACGCTTCGTCCCGGTGCGCTGGCCGATGAGGTGCATGGGATCGTGCTCAGTGGCGGGTCCGTCTACGGCCTTGCTGCTGCCGATTCGGTCTGTCGGCTCTTGGGTGCCGAGGGCAGGGGCTACGGCATGGTGCAAAGAGAAGGGGTGCCGCAGTCACCCATCGTCCCCGCGGCTATTCTCTACGATCTTGCCAATGATGGCGATAAAGCATGGGGTACGGAACCTCCCTATGCGGCGCTTGGGGAAATGGCTTTTCATGCGGCCTCCATGGAGGTCGCGATTGGCTCGGTCGGCGCGGGCCTTGGGGCAACAGCGGGCGCTTATCCAGGTGGGCTAGGGACAGCCTCGTGGGTCACGGATGACGGGGTCACCGTGGGCGCGCTTGTTGCGGCCAATCCTTTTGGATCGCCCTACGTGCCTGGAACCAAGCAGTTCTGGTCGGCACCGTTCGAGGTGAATGGCGAGTTCGGGGAACGGGGCTTTCCAAGTCATGCGGGCGCTGTTGGCCTCCCCCCCGACACAAAAATGGGCACCGCGACGCGAAGCAACACCACGATCGCGATCATTGCGACCGATGCGGATCTTCCCGTGACGGAGCTCGAGCGTATCGCGATCATGGCGCAGGACGGGTTGGCGCGGGCCATCCGACCCGCGCATGCACCGGTCGATGGCGATGTCGTCTTTGCGGTAACGACAGCCCAAAAAGAAGTCAGCATACCGCTCTTTTTGGCTTCAGGCATTTTGGGATCGATCGCAGGCGATGTCATGGCGCGGGCGATTGCCCGCGGCGTTTATGCGGCTGAAGGGACGTAGTGCGTGCGCAATGAGCACACGAGTGTACGCCTCATCTGTTGAGTGATGGCTTGTTTTCGCTCACAAAACGCCGCATCACCCCGTTGCAAGATACCGGATGCACGACTAATCGTGACGAATGGCGCCGGGCCTGGGTTTCTATGACGGCCCGGCGACTTCTTAAGCACCGTTGGCCTTCACTCGCTGTGAGTAAGGTCAACGGCGGCAGGTTCCTCAGCTACGGGTACGGAATGACCTCGAGGAGCCTGACTGGCACTCACCATCAGCCAGCAGCTGATGGCGGCTGCGGAGGCACTCACCATCGCAGCAAGTGTCGAAAGAAACCTAAGCACATTGCCTCGCTTTCTCCCGCGAGCGGATCAGGTTCAATCCCGAAGCGTGCCACGGGAGAGGGAGATCGCGGCTTGGGAGCCGTGCAGCTCCCAACCCAGCTCGCCTGCAGAGGAGAGGCGGAAGGCCCAGAGTTTGTGGCCCGCGATTCTGATCTCCTGCGCGCTCAGCCAGCGGAACGCGGTGTTGTCGAGGGCCGC
>JBCCBY010000160.1:0-7006 GCA_039033795.1 Pseudomonadota bacterium
CACCCTTGTTCTTGTCCTTTGCGGCATTGGCCTGCTTCTCGACAGCAAATATTCTCAGCCCCTTTCAGACCGATGTCGAGATCGAAACCTTCAGTCATGAGTTCCGTCTCGCTTCAACCGGCAGAGGCCGTTTCCAATGGCTCCTCGGCACCTTCTATTTCAATGAGTCGCTGGAAAGCGATCAGACGCTCGAATACGGGGATGATGCCTTTGGGTTCTATAATGGCCTGACGGGCCTTGGGACTGCCGTTGCTCAGGTTGATCCATCGATCCAATTGTTCGTCAGCGGAACAGGCCGCTCTCTTGATTCATTTGATCAAGACAATGAGGCTTTTTCCGTCTTTGCAGACTTTGAGCTCGAGGTGACAGACCGGCTAAGCATCAGTGCTGGCGTGAATTACACGACCGACAAAAAGGAGGTGACCGGTACGCAAGTGTCCACCGACATCCTCCAAGACCTCAACATGATCGACGTCACCACGGCAGTGGTGACCAACCAGATCTTTGCCCAGTCGCTGGCCGCCCAGGGCGTTGATGCCACGGACCCCGTCGCCGTGGGCATGTTCGCGATGGCCAATCCAGCGGCCTTCAACATGATCCAAACCACCGCCGCGACGCAAGCGGGCGCTGCCGTCTCTAATGATGCTGCGATCTTGCAGGGCCAAGCGGTCGGTACACCCGCAACACCTCTCCCCAACTTCGTCACCTTCCAGGGCTTTTTGGCGCCAAGCACGGTTGACTTTCCGAATGCCGTCGAAAACGGAGAGACCGATGACGACGATACGACGTGGTCTGTGCGTTTATCCTACGACATGACCGATATTGTGAACCTGTTTGCCAGCGCCTCGACAGGGTTTAAGGCATCCTCATGGGATCTCGGTCGCCAATCACGGCCCTTTATCGAAGATATCCCTGCCCTGGTTCAAGCGGGACTGATCACTGATCCGTTCCCCGATGCAGGTACCCGGTTTGCCGGACCGGAGGAAACATTCCTGTACGAAATAGGGCTCAAGGCACAGCGCGAAAAGTCCTATCTTTACCTCACTCTCTTCGATCAATCGATTGAGAATTTCCAAACCTCAGTGATCAGCGGGGGCATTGGCGGCATTATTCTATCGAATGCGGAGGAACTGTCGGTGAGGGGTATTGAAGTCGAAGCGGGGGTTTCGGCCTTGCCGGGTCTTGATCTCACTTTTGCGGGAACGTTCCTTGATCCTGAATACGACTCCTTCACGCAGTCGCCGTTTGGTGATCTCTCGGGCACGGAACCACCCAACATCCACAAGACCAATATTGTCGTGACGGGACGTTATGCCTTCCCTATTCGGACCAGTTTATCGGGTTTCGTGCGCTTTGATTACGAGTATGCAAGCCCTGTTGATGTTGTGCCTGACCCGGAGATTGAGTTCGAGCGCGAAGTTAGTCGCCTCAACGCATCCATCGGCGTTTCCACGGACAATGGCTGGACGGCTCGAGTTTGGGGGCGGAACATCACCGATAACGAAACACTGCGCAGTTCCGGCAGCAGTGCGCTCGATCCAGCACAGATCGTTGGCACACCTGAAGCAGAACCCACCTGGGGATTGAGCGTCAGCAAGACGTTCTAAACCCAACGGAAAAAGGGCCGTCGCCAAAGGGCGATGGTCCTTTTTTTGGGGTGCAGGTGCTCAAGCCCCCAGGAAAACGTGGATCGGTTCGTTATTCCTTGTACGGTGCCAACAATGACGATGCTGTTCTCTTGATCACAGCTTTCGCCTGTTCCGAAGAGAACTGACGGTCTCGACGCATGCGCAGCCAACAATCAAACGATAAGGAGTTTTCGAGTGCGTCCACCAGAACTGTGTCTTCGTGTATATGCTCGGGTAAGACCGCGTCGAGGGTCGACACCTCAAACGCGACGTCGTCATCAACGACTTGATTCATATAGTCGGACCGAAAACGGCGCACCGATGCAAAGGCACGGTATGGTAGAAAGACATCGTACGCTTCGGCACGCCTGTCGATCAATTCGTCAACGCGATCGCGCCAATTGTTCGATTCAAAAGGCAATAAAAACTGATGCAGCAGTTTCCGTTGGAGTTGATGCACGCAGTGGCGGTAAAGTACCTCCATATCCTCAAAGTGCCGCGAAACCGTCCGAAAACTGACATTCGCGCGTTCTGCAACCGCCGCTTGTGTCGGCTCCATGTTCCCCTCACGCATCAGCTCGAACAGCGCATTCACAATTTGCTGACGGCTGCGTTCGGATCGAAGATGGCGGCCATCAGACGATACCGCAGACGAATACTCTTTCACCGTCATCCGCCGGTTCGTATGCTGTTTTTTTGACGCCTCGAGACTCATTGATCCACCAATTCCGCCCGACCATCGCTGCCGGGCATCTATGTCATTTTGGAGGTTATCGCCAAACATTAGTGTTGTCATCCTAAACGACAAATGTCAGAATTTCGGTTGGTAATTGAGACTCTTAGTGTCCAATTACCAGCCTAAGTTAAGCCACCGGAATGCTGCTATGTTGAGGATACCCATGCTCGTTGCGATCGGAACCGGAGTCGTTGTCGGGCTCTTAGGCCTCACAACGATACGTGTGCATCAGGCTTTTGAGCAACAAAGACGGCAAGCCGTGCATGACAGGCAGGCAGCTTTCCACGGCGACAAGCTTTTCCATGCCGTCGGCATGCTGCGTCTTAGGCATGATGGTGATATCGCTAAGGCGCTCAACCCCTTTTACCGAGCGGTTGAGGACAATGACCATGTTGAAATGGTTTACGCAGGTGAAGTCATCGTCAATGCTCTTTCTTCGGAGCAACTCTCCCAGCATTTTGGCGAAGATATCGAATGGTCCGCTTCTGTGTTGATCCAATTTGACTCACGGGATCACTTCGAGACGTTCACGGCAGACCCATTGGTTCAACAGGCCCTTGCACCGTTTGATACCGTTTATTGGCAAGGCATGAAGCGCTCCGCTATCCGCAATTTGATGCTGCCACAGATCATCAATTTTCGTCGTATCGTCCGCACCTTAACTTTTAAGCCCAAAATCATGCCATTTGTCCCTGCAGAGATTGATCCTTGGCGTATCGACGTCCGCGAAAATCTTGCCCACGCCTCTATGGATCGAGGCCGCGATGCGATCGTTATTGTCAACTTTACCAAGGACGGAACGCCTGCGGAGCAAGAAGCTGATGCCGCCTATCTATCAGCCATGCTGGACCTGATGAGCGAAGTCAACAATGGTCCGATCCATACCGGCGACGCAGTGACCGTTGAGGGCAATGCTCAGTTTGATTATGTGGCGCTCGTCTTTTACCCAGGGTCAAACTATTTCAAAGACATGACCGGTAGCACCTTTTATCAGAGCATTTACCCAAACAAACAGGTGGCCGACACCCAATCGGTTATCACCGTACCGATCCTCCATCTTCTTGATTAGGAGCGTATTAAGCGTAACAGGACACGGATTATCACAGTTACGATCACCACCACGACAATGGCCATGAGAAGCAGGACGAACGCTAGGCTCTTGATCAAGCTTACGCCGTTGTTTCGACTTGTTTGTTGAGCGGGTTCATAGCCAACAGGGACTTCTAAGACCCCCATCCGTTCACGGTAGTCTTGGTAGGCTATCATCATCTCTTCGAAAACAACTGGCTTGGCCTTCGCCAAATCGTTGGTTTCACCCGGGTCGACGGAAAGATCGAACAATTGCCACGCTGGAGACGTCAGGACACCGAGGTTTCGCACCAATTTATAGGGACCCTGATAAAGCGTGGCATTCCCCGCCACCTCAATCGCCACGGGCTCTTCCGTGGCATACACCTCGTCCGCATCACCGCGCAAAATCGGTACCAAGCTGCGTCCGTCCATCGGCTTGTCGTCCGCTGGGCCAAGCGGCACAGCAGCCATGTCGAGCAGCGTTGGAGCGATATCGGTGATAAACGCCCGACCTTGATAGATCGCTCCCCTCTTCACCCCTGAACCCGCGATGATAAGAGGCACACGGACTCCTCCTTCAGAGGCATAAAACTTCATAAGGCGACTCGGCGACGCAGCAGCGCTCGCAAACTCGTACCCGATAAAGGTGAAACTTCCTCGCTCTCCAATGTTTTTCGTACCCAGACGATAACCATTGAGTGCATACCAAAGCCGCATGGGCGGGTTAACCGGCGATGATCCATCGGGGCCATTGTCCGATGTCACCACAATAATGGTGTTGTCCCACACTTTCTCCGCCTTTAGATGATCAATCAATCGGCCCACATGATAATCCATTGCCTCCAGCATTCCGGCATGAACCGCCATCCTCGCCGAGAGCAGCTCTTGATCCTGCGGCGAGAGGCTGTCCCAGGGCCGAAGGCCCTCCGCCATGTGCGGCGCTGGCGCGCCTTGTGCGATGAGACCAAGAGCCTGGGCCCGTTGCCATCGCGCCTGCAACATCTCATCCCAACCGGAAGCATAGACCTCTTTGTACTTTTCGGTGAACACGGACGGAGCCTGTAAAGGTAGGTGGACGGCGAGAAAAGGGAGGTAGGCGAAGAACGGACCACGCGCCTCTAAATCGTCACCAAGATATTCCAGGACCTTATCGACAATGAACGCCGATGCGTAAAAGTCTTCTGGTAAAGCAGCCGATGTTCCGTCTTCGTACCACGGAGCATCGGTATAAAGAGGGAGATAGGCTTTATCGTCCCAATTGTCTCCCCCCGATGCATTGAGGGCGAATGACCGGTCGAAACCGTGACGATCAGGCATCCCCTCAGAGCCCCGACCGAGATGCCATTTGCCTGCCATAACGGAACGATAACCCAATGGCGCAAGGCGATCGGCAAGCGTTAGCACGCCGGGTTCAAGCATCATGCTGTAACCAGGTCGCCCGGCATGCTGGGGCGGTAACACCTCCGGAATCGTCGCAAAACCTGTGCGGTGATTGTCCAAACCGGTAAGAAGCATCGCCCGGGATGGGGCACAGAGAGGGCTCGATCGATGGTTCGTGAACATCGCACCTTGCGCGGCAAGAGCATCGATGTTCGGCGTTGATGCTTCGCCGCCATAGACCCCCAGATCCATCAACGCTGCGTCATCGATCAAGATAACAACAATATTGGGACGCGGATCTTTAGCAAACGAGACGCTCAACAGCGTGAAAAGAACGGCGCCAAGCCCACAGCAGCATTGATAGGCTGACCTCTGAGGTTTGAACAATCGTCGAGGCAGGCGCATGCGTCGAACTCCCCGCAACTGACATCGAAAGGGCCGATACAATCTGTTGCGCTCCGATCATACTATTGACAAATGTTTGGTCAATAGCTTGTTCATGTCAACGTCAAGGTGAGGAAAGCGAAGATGATGACCGAGAGCACTGAGCGTTTTGAGCTAATGGGTTTGGAAGCGTCGCCCTACACGATGAAAGTGGAATCCTTTTTGACGTTCAAAGGTATCCCTTATGACTGGACCAACAGAAACCTGAAAACCGAAAAGCGGTTTCAACAGCATGCGAATGTTCAGCTTATCCCCTTGCTCTTCTTCCCGGATGGGGAAACGATGCAAGACTCAACACCCATTATTGAGCGCTTGGACCAGGAGCATCCGTATCCCGAAATACACCCTACTGATCCTGCGTTGTGGTACCTCTCATGCTTGTTCGAGGAATTTGGGGATGAATGGTGCAACAAACTGATGTTCTTTCAGCGTTGGTTCTATGACGCCGATCAAAAGGCGACTGGTCAACGCCTGGCTGGGCTGATGCTAGAAGGTCAGTGGTACAAGCCGTTCGCCAAGCCGTTCGTGACATATTCCATCATCAAACGAATGATACCGCGCCTCAGTTTTGCTGGAGCAAACGAAACCAACATTCCGCATCTTGAAGAGTCGTTCGAAAACCTATCCGGGCTTTTGGATACCCATTTGGAAAGCCGGCCCTATTTGTTCGGTGCGCGCCCTTGTTTCGGCGATTTTGGCATGTGGTGCAATCTTTACCAGGCATGGACGGACCCCACCGCAAAGGCCCATTTCGAAGACCATACGCCAAATTTACTGGCCTACATCAAACGGATGCTGGACCCGAAGGTGGAGGGGAACTTCGAAAATCTGACCAGCCTTGCACCGACCTTAGAGCCGATCATGCAACAAGAGGTTGGCCCGCGGTTTCTGCCATGGATGGTCGCTAACGAAAAAGCATGGGAGGCTGGCGAGAAGGAAACCAGTTTGACCATGGCGGGGAAACCCTTTCGTCAGAACACGTTTAAATATCAAGCCACCACGCTGAAGGAATTGCGTTCCAAATATGTGAGAGTCAAAAACAACGAGATCTTGAATGCGTTTCTATCGAAGACCGGTTGTCTCGATGCGATCAGCGGGTCGTGAATCGTCAACGCGTGCAGTGAATTGACAAAGCCTGGTGATCAGGCCGGGTGCGCTGCGTTGTTGAGAAATCAAGGCGAATACCGCAAACTCGCAAAAGCGACACCCAAATTTGGACAGTTCCATGGAAAATATAGCGGTGATTGTTTACGGCGACGGCGGCGAACTTGGCAGCTTTAAGATCTTCGCACGGCATCTGAAGTCAGAACTCAAATCGAAATACAAGCGAACTGAGTCTGAGCATATCAACCGGGACCATAAATTTTTCAGTTACTTAAGTTCTTTCAATCCGGATAAAGAGAAAATAGCGGAACTCCATATCTTCTCCCATGCCATCGGCGCGGGTTTGTTCCTGGGCTACAAGGACCCGGTCATCGCCAGGCAACGACAGGCCGTCGTGGACAAAGCCATCAAAGGAAAAAAGAAGGTGAACTACGACCTGGCGGTGCGAACAGAAACCGGCGCCATACAGACCGATGATTTACTCCTTCCCCGTATCATCAAAAAACAATCCGCACTCCGTAAGATCTTTAGCGATGATGCGTTCATTAAGCTCTGGGGGCCCGGCGCCCTGCCCCGCTCCATGGGCAAAGCCGCGCGCGTCAAAGACCTGCGAACGCCAGGATAAACGACCTCAAGGGGGTCA
>JBCCBY010000161.1:0-6967 GCA_039033795.1 Pseudomonadota bacterium
CAAAGGGCCGCAGGACATACAATCGATATGGCCTCGAAGCGATGAAAGCTGTCCACCAAGTCGGCGGCCAGTTTCTTTTTGTTGGTCGGGTCAACAAGGTCCTTATCGATACACAGGACGCACCCACCGCCGGACGCTGGGATGATTTAGCGGCCATGATTTACCCCGACCCGTCGGCTATCTTTTGTATGGAACAGCTTCCGCGCTACACCGCCGCTCTTCAATATCGCGACGAGGGCCTTGAGCGCACCATCGTCATCGCCAGCGAGCAGCAATAACCGACAGCCCCTAAAGAAAACCCCGCCAACGTGATGCTGGCGGGGTTCTCAATTCGTCTTCGTTTGAGCGCAGGTGCTTAGCGCTGCTGCATCAGCTCAACGAGCGCGCTGTAGCGCTTGGAAAGAGGCTGTGCTGCGTCTTTGGCCGTAGCAATCATCATATCGCTGACTTTGTTCACTTGGCTGATTTGCGCTTCCATCGTCGAACGGAAGAGCTCGCTTTGCGCTTCAAAAAACTCTTGAGGCGTTTTGGCTTTGGTCAAACCCTGCATCCGCTCTTGGCTGGCTTCGAGTTGGGTTTTGGCGAAGTCTGCACCCTCTTGGGCGAGTTTTTCGTAGCCTTTTGCAACAACCGACGCTGCCTGCATGACCGCTTCAGTGTTTTCCTGGGCGAAGGTGCCCATTTGGCTCATGCCTTTGGTCATCCGTTCCACGCCTTCGTTAATGGTCGTTTGTGCCGTGTTGGCAGCGGTAAAGACTGTTTCTTTTGCTGTGTCTTCGGCGGCTTTGGTTTTGCGCGTTGCGCTCATGTCGTTCTCCGGTGTGGTGTCATTATTGTTTTCCCTTGGGTTTCCCAATTGCGAGACCCAAGGCGCACTGGTTGATGAACCCCCTCACCACCTTTG
Organism: Pseudomonadota bacterium; assembly: GCA_039033795.1. GTDB lineage: Bacteria > Pseudomonadota > Alphaproteobacteria > Caulobacterales > Parvularculaceae > Parvularcula. The sequence goes on from JBCCBY010000161.1 coordinate 905, forward strand.
CTGCACTGCAACATAATGATTCGTGACGGTGTGTCAAGGGCGTATTGCACTGCACAAACCCGCAAAGCGTGTGCCCATGCGAACTTGCTACTAGAACCTCCTGGGGAGGTTTGGCAACTTTTTGGTTAACGGTTTGGAGAGGTTGTTAAGGCTAACGTCAAGATATGACGTGTCGCGCTTGCAACGTGCGGAACGTTGTTTGCTAAGCTAGCTTTTCAATGACTTCGCGACGGTGGATGGGCGATGCGGTCAGCGTGGACGATATTTCTTTCCGTTTTTTTAGCCGCAAGCGTTGCGACGCTGTCCTCCACCGCGTGGGCCAATCCCAAATATGCCGCGTTCGTGATGCACGAAGGAACAGGCGACGTGCTGTTCTCTCGCTACGCGGACTCGCGCCGCTATCCGGCCTCGCTCACCAAGATGATGACCCTTTACGTCTTGTTCGAAGACATCGAGGCTGGTCGCACATCCCTTGACGACAAAATTAAAGTATCAAGTCGTGCAGCCCGCCAGCCTGCGTCGAAGCTTGGTATTCGATCGGGAAGCACCATCAAGGTTGAAACGGCGATCGAGGCACTGGTCATAAAATCAGCGAACGACGTGGCGACCGCGGTGGCTGAACATGTGTCCGGAACGGAGGTGGCGTTTGCGCGCCGAATGACCCGCACGGCCCGCGATATTGGTATGCGCTCCACAACGTTTCGGAACGCCTCCGGTCTGCCCAATTCGCGCCAGGTGACGACCGCCCGGGACATGGCACGCTTGGCCCAGAGGCTGCGCCAAGACTTTCCTCAGTATCAAGAATTCTTCACGCAAACAAGTTTTCGCTGGGGGGGCAACACCTATCGCACCCACAATAAGCTGCTGTTGAATTATACTGGCACCACGGGCCTGAAGACTGGTTACACGCGGGCCTCGGGTTACAACCTCGCCTCGACCGCTGAACGCGATGGTCATCCGCTTATCGGTGTTGTGTTGGGCGGGCGGTCGGGCGCCACGCGAGACCGGCATATGCGGGATATTTTGACCCGTGCCTATCGCGCAATCGATCAGCGCCCGTCTCGCATAAAAGTCGCTTGGTCCCGTCCGCCTGTTCCCCAGTCAAAGCCAGGGGGTCGCGCCCCTATTTTGCTCGCAGGCGCCGGAAACACGCTGTCGAGCAGCGGGACCTCCACCGCAGATCTGAATTATCAGGTGCTGGCGCAAAGCGTGAGTGCGTTGGAAATTGGTGCCGTCATTGGTGAGGGCGACACCGACCAACCTGATCCCCGCGATTGGGCTGTGCAAGTGGGCGCCTATCGTCGGCAAGACCAGGCCATGGCCCGTCTAGGGGATCTTCAACCTGATATCTCAACGTGGATCCCAAGCGCCGAGCGCCTCATTCTTCCGAACACGACCAGAGGCCGCACGCTTTACCGGGCAAGGTTCACAGGCCTGACCGCCGACGAAGCCGATGACACATGCTTTAGGCTTCGGCGAGATGGGCAAGACTGCCTCGCCCTCCCCCCTGGTCGCTAAGAACACCAGCCTGATTGCAAGGCGCCCTTTCGCCTCTTATCGTTTATCGTGAAGGGACTGGGGCGCTTTCAAGTGCAGAAGCGAGCATTGCCGATCTGGCGTATTTGGGCGATGCGGGCGTTGTTTTTCGTCACCTTCTTGGGTCTTGCTCCATCAATGTGGGGCTATTTGATGGCCCCGGGGGAGCTCATTGATGGCGACGTAGGTATCGGAGACGCTTATCTCACGGCGCTCTCGACCCTGGCACTTTTAGGCGTGCGTTTCCCTCAGACAATGCTACCGCTTCTGCTCTTGCAGTGTCTCGATAAACTTCTTTGGGTCGGATTTGTCGGTTGGCCATTGGCTCAAGCAGGACAGATCGTTCCCATGGAGGACGATCTTTTTATGGCGATGGCGATTGGTGTTGTGCTCGACCTCGTGATCATCCCGTGGCCTTTCGTCTTCACGCGACTGTTCCGAGGCGCATTGGACTTCAGGTCAGGTGAGGTCTGATTAAGCCTCGCCGATCGCGCTCAGATAGAGCTCCAAGAGCGCCTCTTGTTCTTGGCGATCGGCGTTATCCATTTTCCGAAGGCGGACGATCTGGCGCATCACCTTGGTGTCATAGCCTTCGCCTTTCGCCTCAGCGAAGACTTCTTTGATATCGTCCATGACAACCTTTTTGTCGTCTTCCAGGCGCTCGACCCGCTCAATGAACAGCTTGAGGCGTTCGCCTGCGACGGTGCTTGCGCCACCTGGTTCAAAACTTGCGCTACCGTCAGCCATATCCACGTCACTCCCGTTGAGGTGGGGAGATGTTTCAGGAGCGGAAGCCTTCCGGGCAAGCAGCTCTTTTCCCCAAGGGCGTGTTCGGGTCACAAAAGAGCAAAACACCCACCAACTGGCCCCTTGCATCCTTGTGCCCGCATGGGCATACACCGCCGCTCAGCACCGGTAGCTCAGCTGGATAGAGCACGTGACTACGAATCACGGGGTCGGGAGTTCGAATCTTCCCCGGTGCGCCAAAATCCTGATAAATCAATGGTATAATTTGAGAAATTGGCAAACCAGGGTCCTTGAAAAACAATAAAGAACCAGGCCAATTGGCAAACCTCTTCAGCCACGAATATGGCTTAACAATTTACTGCGAGCACTCAGACTGCGGCCACAAAGTCATACTATCGCGTGACGAGGTTCAGTCGCGTTTCGCGGCATTCAGCGATTGGCCACCAGATCGGTTTTTGACGAGCCTGAGGTGTTCCGAGTGCGGGCGAAGATCACCGGGAGACGGCGCCCAGATTCATCGCCGCTCGCCGAGTGGGATGGGCCGCTATTGAGGCTACGCCTCGCCCTATCAGCAACCAATGCCGCAGCCCGTTGAGCGGTGGGAGAGTCACTCACCACGATCGGACAAAGCCCCAAGTCTATCGCACCATCACCCATCAGAAGGTTCCTCCTTTTCGATCCAATCGAAGCCCCGCCCAGAATTGTGCTTGAAGCCATCGGGAAGACGCATCGAAGTCAGCGACGCCCAGAAGTTGTAACCAGTGACCCTGATCAGGCTATCGTTTCCCGTGCCCGCCCCTCTCCAGTGGAAGTCGGCGGGAGGCTTCGAACCCGGCTGCACTGGCATGGGGAAAACAGCTTGGTGACTGACCAAGATTCGCATAACGCGAACGTCAGCATACTTTTCATTTGGTCGCGGAACCAACAAGAGCACCTCCTGACCGACCTCAGGTAGCTGCTCTGCCTCGCTGATCCACTGCATCAAGAGGGTTCCTCCATTAGAACGGCATCTCGCCGTCCAGATCATCCACTTCGACTAGTTCGGCATCATTCGCCTCGGGCGCTGGAAGTGCCGCTGGCTTGTCTTTTAGGCCTTCCGGTAGAACTGCCTTTATGGCCGCGGGAAGCGACCAGCTGCTGGTGGGCGCACGCGCAAAGGCCGTCTCCGCGGAGCACGGCGTGTACCGATAAATGGAAGCGCCACCCTGCAAAATGGGAGAAAGAAGCGTGTCGCGGTAGATCGGTTCGATTTGGAGCATCGACGAACCGAATTTCTCGACCTCGCTCACGCGCCCAACAAACGTCTGGTGACCGAGGATTTCAACGATGGCGTAGTCGCCCTCAGGATGCTGAGTTTCAGTGGTCATGATCGTTCCTCCTTTTAGGCTGCCGCACGGCAGCCGTGCATTTCAATCCGAGCGTTCGGGGCCATAGGGAACGTGACAACAGAGACCTCCCAAAGTTCGGCCTCCGAGATGTATCGAACCCCTCCATCTCGGCGTGATTTGCGAGTTTTGAAGCCAACCGACAAACCATCAAGCGCGCCATCTTTAATCAGCCGCGCCACGTCCCGATTCACCTCAAGGTCAGGAGTAATGTGCGCGCGCACATATAACCCACGTGAAGTCTCCTGAAGGTCATCAATGCACCCAATCACGCAGTCCGTGTTGTGATTGAGCAGTAGGCGAACTTTCCAGCTCGCTCTAAGCGATTTCGTAAATGCGCCGCAATCAAAAACATCACGCGTGCGATCGGGCTCACCAAAGATTGCTGCCATTCCCTCGAAGTGCAAAGCCTCCATCAGCCTTCCCTTTCTAGCTCAGCACAATTCCAAGGTCAGCTGCGATCATAAGACCTGCCGTTGAGGCAAAGCAGAAGAAAAGAAGCGCGAGCCACAACCACTCGAATGAAACCGACCCCTTCCTGAGACCCCAAATTGTTCTCTCGCCCTCGTGCTCAACGACGAGATGCCATCCGCAAAGGATCTTGAGCCGAGCCCTGAGGCCAAAGGAGACGTCGAACTTCTGCATCAAGACGGTTCCCTTCTTACTGTAGGTCTTCCCACGGCAGACCAGCGTCACCAATCCGGCATGGCTCGAAGAATACCCTGCGTATAGCTCGGTCGATCAGGTCTATCGGCACGTAGACCAGCTCAGACATATGGGTGCATTTCTTCATGCTGAGGGTTCCTCAATCTGGGGGCCGAACAAGGTCCAGCCGTCAAAGAAATCGTTTAGGAACAGATTGGCGATCTCGCGCGACGTGTCGAAGCTGATCAGCTTGCGTGTGTCTTCCGCGCAGCCAGCGCAGAAGGTCCACATCTCGCCGTCCAGATCGTCGTTGTGCTCGCCGCCATCTAGACCCGCCAAACCCTCTTCGATTTGCCCCATGAACGGCTCCCAGCGCACCGGCACCAGTGTTTCGTCGCGAGGGGGCCAGTATGGTCCACCGTTATCGCAACGCATGACGTTGAGTGCGAAGATGGTGGCTGGGTAGCGGTCTTTGGTGAGGATCAACTCTTCGCCTATCACCTTTGGTTCGCAGTCAGGCGCGCGGTTAGTCTGCATTTGGACCCTGGTTGTCGTGTGCGCTGCGTCGAATGTCGATGAAACATCAACGAATAAGCACACCAAATCGACCACCGCGTTCGGTCGAGCGTCAGCGTTTAATACCATCGGCATAAAATGGGGCCTGAATGGACCGGTGTCATGTCACGACTGTTCAACACTCCGTAAGCGACCTGAGGGTTAATTGCGCAGCACCCTGCAAGCCAGTCGCCACACGAGGCTATGAAACATTAGCGCTTCATTCGGAGTGCGCCAGCAACCCGGATCTCGTCCGTTGTGATGTCACAGGCATAAACCATTGCCTCAACACCGCGGGCCGCTGCTCGGGCGAAGGCTTCGGCGTAGTTCGAATCGATATCATCAGCCAGCGCGAACGCGCGGCCATCCCCGCGCTGCACCAGAAACAGCATGACCGCGCGATGACCCGCCTCAACCATGTCGCCCAGCTCTTCCAGGTGCTTGGCCCCTCGGGCAGTCACACTATCTGGAAACTCCACCAACCCGGGTTTGCGGACGAGATGCACGTTCTTAATCTCGACATAGCACAGACCCTTTTTGTCATCAGACAGCAGGATATCAATGCGGCTCTTCTGACCATATTTCTGTTCGCGCTTCAGCGTTTCATACCCACGCAGCTTCGCGATGCGTTGGCCTTCGATAGCTTCGGTAACGAGCTTGTTGGGATGGCCAGTATTGATGCCGACGAGTGTCGGATTGCCACCGGATGGATCATCAACTTCGACCAGCTCCAGTGTATGTTTGTACTTCCGGGTTTTGCTGTCGCTGGTTGAGACCCAGACCCCCATCCCCGGCGAACTGAGTCCCATCATCGACCCGGTGTTCGGACACGAGGCCGTAATCTCAGTGCCATCATCAAGAACGATATCAGCGAGGAAGCGCTTATAACGTTTGGTCAACGTTCCGCGCAGCAGTGGGCTTGGAAATTTCATGACGCGGGAATAACCATGTGTACTTGCTGGCGACAACGCCAAACTTGAACTGGCCGACACGTCGACCACAGATTTCACAATTGCAGATCGAAACATCCCGCGGGCTATCGCTCGCATAGCATGAAACGGCAATACAAAACGATGAGCGTAGAGGTATCAGCAGCAGTCCTGGTGATCGGCGATGAAATCCTGTCCGGCAGGACCAAAGACAAGAACATCAGCCATATCGCTGAAATGTTCACCGCGCTGGGGATCATCTTGCG
>JBCCBY010000162.1:0-6953 GCA_039033795.1 Pseudomonadota bacterium
CTTTTTCGCCGACTACCAAGACATTCAAATTCCTGGGTCGTTCGGCGGTCAGGACGCCAATGGTAACCAGACGTTTGTCGGGGTCACGACCAATGCTGGTGAAGCAGAATTCTTTGGGGTTGAACTCGAAGGATCCATGCTTTGGGCCGACAACCTGACCGGTGCGGGTGATACATTCAGCACAGCCTATAGTCTGGGTGTGATCGATGCCGAATACACCGAGTTCGAAGCTTTGGTGAATGGTCAACCAACGGATGTTTCTGATCTCCGGGTTGTGCAAAACACACCCGAAACCACGGCGAGTTTGACGACCAATTACACTCGGCCTCTCGCCGGCGGTGACCTAAGCGTTTTGACGGTCACGTCCTATCGCTCCGAGGTGAACCAGTTTGAGATCCCCAACGCCTTCATTGATCAAGACAGTTACGCCCTGTTCGATGCCAGCATTGTTTGGAAGTCGGACGATGGACGACTGACCGTCGGCGTGCACGGCAAAAACCTGACGGATGAAGAGTATCGCGTCGCGGGCTATAACTTCTTGGCGCAAAACCAAGACGGTAGCTTTATCGAACCATTGACATCGACCTTGGGGACGACGGGGATTGCGACCTCCTTCTATGGTCCACCGCGACAGGTCTTTGCCACCGTTGAACTGAGCTTCTAAGCCAACCCACCTCCCCTGGTTTGTGTCACAAGGCACAGTCCGGGGGCCACATCATCAGTTTCCCTCTCGGAGTCGTGCCATGGCGCGTGCGCTCATCGCTGCCCTCCTGATCATTGGAGTCGCCATCGGCGGCTACTCATCATACACCTACCACCTTGCTTCAAAACCGGGTGAACCAACAAAACACGGATCACCTCACCTGATGCCAGAGGATCGCTTTGTCGACGTTGCAGGAACAACGATCCGTGTCCGCGATGAAGGTCCGAAGGATGCGCCGACCTTGCTCATGTTGCACGGCTTTACGTTCAGCTTAGAAAGCTGGAACGATGTTGCAGATGACCTTGTCGGCGAGTTTAGGGTTGTCCGCTATGATCTTCTTGGGCATGGGTTGAGCGGCCCTGATCCGCAAAAGCGTTATGCCCCCCACGAACGGGCCTCGTTTCTGGGTGAAGTTATCGAAACGCTGGATCTCAAAGACCCTGTGCTGCTGGGCAACTCATTGGGCGGTCTGGTGTCTTGGCGCTTCGCGGCGAACCACCCTGACGATGCCCGTGCGCTTGTGCTTGTGAGCCCCGGTGCTTTCCCTTTTAACGGCGTCGGCAATGAGCCCGCCCCTGTGCCGTCGACGGTTCGTTTTTTTCTTCATTACCCAAACCAAGCCACCGTTCGCGCAACCTTCGACAGTGTGTATGGCGGCGGAACGGTGCCGTCAGAGGAACGTGTTGATACCACGCTCGCAATGATGCGGGGAAACGGGGACGCCTACGTCGCTTCATTGGAAGAGTTCACGCTCCCCGACCCAGAAGCCGACTTGATGAAACTGACGGCACCGACACTCATTATCTGGGGATCGGAGGACGCACTCATTTCCCCGTCGGATGGCCCCAAGATGACCGCCCTTATTGCCAACGCCCGGTTGCTCACCTACCCCGGTGTTGGCCATGTCGCGCAGGAGGAAATGCCCGCGCGGCTCGCACAAGACATCAGGGAATTTTTGGATTCCTCCTTACTCGGAGTCACTGAGTGATCCAGCCATCGACCGATGAAGAGCCGAGCGCCACCTATCGCGGTTGGATTCTTTCGGTCCTGATCCTGGTCTACACGTTCAATTTCATTGATCGCCAAATCATTGGCATCCTCGCCATCCCCATCAAGGCAGAGCTCGGCCTCTCAGACACCCAGGTGGGGCTTATGTCTGGCCTCGCATTTGCTCTATTCTACACGTTTCTTGGCATCCCCATTGCGATGCTGGCCGATCGGCGAAACCGCGTCTGGATTATGACCATCGCCCTCACCGTTTGGTCTGGGTTCACGATGGTGTGCGGAACAGCACAAAACTACGGTCAATTGTTTTTGGCTAGACTTGGCGTTGGCGTCGGTGAAGCTGGCGGCGTTGCTCCCGCTTATAGTCTTATTGCCGACTATTTCCCAAGCAACCAACGGAGTCGTGCGTTGGCGGTCTATTCCTTCGGGATTCCGATCGGCAGTGCCATCGGCATCGTTTTGGGCGGCGTCCTTACCGCCTATTTTGATTGGCGATTTGCCTTTTTGATCGTTGGTGGTGCCGGGATACTGATCGCGCCTTTGTTGAAGCTGACCGTGCAGGAGCCGCAGCGAGGCCGGTATGATGCCGCGCCACCCACGGCGCCTCCCACCGATCTCGTGAAAGCGATCCAAGAGGTTTTCGCCACCTTGGTCCGAAAGCCAAGCTTTTGGGGGTTGAGCCTTGGCGCTGCTTTCTCCTCCATGATGGGCTATGGTCTGTTTTTATGGGTGCCATCCTTCTTGGTTCGGAGTTTCGGTGAAGACCTCCCGCTTTTCATGGGTTTCATGCCAGATGCTTTGATCCCCCCCGATCCAAGCCCCATCTTGTTCGCAGCATATTACTACGGCGCCATCGTGTTGGTGGGAGGGATCGCGGGAATTTGGCTTGGTGGTCTGCTCGCGGACAAATTTGGCGTTGAGCGTAAGTCTGCCTACGCTTTGGTCCCAGCGGCTGCTTTTGCTTTAACGGTCCCCTTCCTTGTTGTTGGTGTGCTGACCCCTTCGTTAGGGCTCGCGTTTATCGTGCTGCTGGTGCCGACCGCGCTCAGTCTTGTTTGGCTTGGCCCCGTCATTTCTGCCTTTCAGCATCTCGTACCACCGCATATGCGCTCAACAGCCTCCGCTATCTTTTTGTTTATCAACAACTTGATCGGAATTGGAGCAGGACAGACGGTGATCGGGCTTTTGTCAGACGGTTTGGCAGCACGATTGGGTGACGAAAGCTTACGTTACGCGATTCTGTCCGGATGCAGCTTTTATGTCATTGCGGCCATCCTCATGGCACTGACGGCACCGCGACTCGCCCAGGACTGGGAGCAAGCCTAACTCCTGTGCAAATTGTTGTCTGTACGAGACGCGGATCCACAGCAGACGCCTGAATAGCTCTCACCGTGGTGGCGCGACGACGTTATCCATCCTTCAAAGGCAATGATATCGGTTTCACCTGATCACACCTCATCCAAATAGCTGGCCAAATAGGCCACGCCCGCCCGCTTAGCTTCGCTCAACATTCCAGACGTGATTGTTCCGTTCTCGATCACAGACAGTGTAAAAATTAAATCAGTTATCTCGATGAAGTAAAAGAATGCATTCCTTATTTCTTCTGTATCGGGAATAGCAAAGTGCTCGTGGACCAGCTCAAACATGACGCGCCCGACCGCGCGATCATTGATACGATCTGCCTGTTTAATCTCAGGGGGCGCCTTACCGCCGATAAAGAGTTGGCGCGCTGGCGGATTTTGATCGTACACCTCTGCACCCACATCAATCAAATGTTCAGCGAGCGCTCGCCAAGTCTTCCGTTTTGACGCCAGCACCGGCTTTCTGTGGGCTTCAACGAAGACATCACTCAGCGATTTAGCGAGCGCAGCAAAAACGTCGTAGCGATTGGCAAAAAAATGGTAGGCTGAGCCTTCAGGGACATCAGCGCGTTCAGCGATATCGCGGAACGAGACATCTTCGATCGGTAATTCACAGAGCAAATCGTAAGCAGCACTTATCATTTTTGCGCGCCGCTCCCGACCGCGCGCTCTGGTCACGGATGGTTTTTTTCGACGACCGATAACCTGACGGTTGGCCATCGCTAGGATGTTTGAGGTGAGGGCTGCTGCTGGGTGATGCAGTGAATACCGCCACCACCGATCGCTATATCGTTGATCTGTACCTGCACAACGTCCCTATCAGGATAAATGCGTTGATATGTCTCCACGGCCATAGGGTCACGATCATAACCATAACCAGGAACGATCACTGCACCATTGGCCAGGTACGAATTGATGTAGGAACTACAGCCTCCATTCCATCGGTCTTCGTGATAGATGCCCTCGTTGATAAATTCGAGTTGAAGCTTTCGCCCCTTGGCGTCCGTTTGGTTCTTTAAGGCATCTTTGTTCATCACCCCAACCGAATAGTGCGGATCCGTCGTATCTGGGTTGAGTTCCACCAAAACGCGGCCAGGTTCGATAAAAGCAGCAATGCCGTCGATATGCCCATCAGTCTCCGTCTCTTCGGGGTCGCCGGGAATCCAAATCACCTTTTCGCCTCCTAGCGTTCGACAAAGCTCAGCCTCTACTTCCGTACGCGTCCAATGAGGATTTCTGTTTTTGTTGAGAAAACAAGACTCTGTTGTGATGATTGTCCCCTCTCCATCAACCGTGATGCCGCCGCCTTCCGCTATAAGGGGTGATGTATAATTCTGTATTCCAATCGTTTCTAAAATAAGACCTCCCATTTTTTGCATCCTGGTCAAAGGGGTGGTACTTACCGCCCCAGGCGTTGAAGGTCCAACAGGACCCCGCAACACCGCCATCATCATTGATCAAAATGTTGGGTCCAGAATCCCTCGCCCACGAATCATCGATCAGCGCCTCTATAACATTCACGTTCGTCCCGAGAAGGTGTCTGGCCGTGTCCAGGTGGCGTTGAGGAGTGAGGACATTCACCGTCTCGAACCGAGCAATCGTGTTGGCGACATTGGCATAGGCTTTTTGCGTGGCGCCGAGGTCTTCCCACATTCCATCGCGACTGGGCCACGCCATCCAACACGCATCGTGGTGGGTCCACTCTCCGGGCATATAAAAACCGTCTTTACGGGGATCTTCTGTCGGGATTTGAACAGTCATGGGGTCACCAGTTCTTGTGGGGGCTCTGCTTTGGTACGGGAAAAGACAAACAACACGATCGAAGCCAAAAACAAAGCAATTGATAGAGCGAAGACTGACGAATACCCCCCGCCACCAATAACCGTCGCAGCGATGGCTGGTCCAATGGCTGCCCCTAACGTCGAGGCGGTGGACCCCCCAGCCAAGGCACTGCCATCGCGATCAAGAGAGGCAAGAAACGCCTGTATATAGGGAAGACAAAAGGCCCAGGAAAACCCCATCAAGCAGTTGCCGACAAGATATCCGGTGAACGTTTGGGTAGCGATTAATACCACCAAACCGATCACCGCCAGACCGACGCCCCAGGCCAGAGGTGCCACAAAACCAAAGCGATTGCCCACAGCAACGATCGCAAATGCGCCAGGTATTCCCAACAGAGAAGCGATCAAAAGCGTCATCCCAATCGCCTGATCTGGCAAATCAATCGCAACACCATATCGCTCTGTGTACGTGAACTGTGCGTTGTTGGCCATCTCATAAACACCGAAACCAATGATGGCGGCCAATGAAGCGATAGAGAAAAGAACGCTTAATTCGCCGCGCTCCCTTGTTATCGTTCTGCGATCAGTGCCCGCATCATGCCGAGGCGCTTCCCCAGGCAGGCCGGGCGTGAGCCCCAGCGCCAGCAGGCCGGCGGCTGCAAACATAAAGTAAAGCCCGCTCGCGCCGATGTCTGCGGAGTAAACCGGTAAGAGGTAAAGACCAACGCCGCTCACAAAGAACTGAAGCGTCACAAACAACCCATAACCTCGTTCAAACGACGCAAATCGCGCAAACGCGGCGATCACGAGAACATACGCCGCGGTCGTGGCGAGGCCAGACAACACCCGCAGCGCAAAAAACAAAAATGATGGGCCAACCGTGTAGGCGGACAAAATATCCAGCACGATGGCGCAAGCAATAGCGACTGCCGCAACTGGGCGCGGCGGTATGTGGTGCATACGCATCGCCATCAGAAGACTGATCCCTGCACCGCCGATCGAACCGAGCGATGAGAGCCAGCCCGCTTCCACCTCACTTAATCCGCCCTCGTCCACCAAAACACCCACGACACCGGGCAACAACAAAAGAGGAAGCAACATGATGGTGCCGATGGTCGAAAAGGCAAGATATCGAACGTAAAGCGCCATCTCGTCAGGCTAACCAGCGGACGCCCGGGTGGTGCCATCAAGCGTCAAAAGTGGCCCATAAAGATCCGGACGACGATCCCTAAAGACCCCCCATTCTCGTCTCTGGCGCCGTATGGCTTCAAGATCAAAGCTTTGTACCAAGATGGTTTCGGAGCTACGATCGGCATTGACCAAGACTTCGCCAACTTGATTGGTGATGAACGATGAGCCGTAAAACTCCAACTCGACGCCGGCATCACTCCGCTCCACACCAACGCGATTGGATGCAATGACGGGCATGATATTGGCGGCGGCGTGCCCGCGCATCACCATTTGCCAATGGTCCTTGCTATCGAGGTCTGGTTGGTACACCTCGCTTCCGATGGCGGTTGGGTAAAAAAGAAGCTCAGCGCCTTTCAAGGCCATGGCGCGCGCTGCCTCTGGAAACCATTGGTCCCAACAGATGCCAACGCCGATCCGACCGAATTGGGTATCAAAGGCTTGGAAACCCGTATCGCCAGGACTAAAGTAGAACTTTTCTTCATAGGCCGGAAAGTCCGGAATATGACTTTTCCGGTAGTGTCCGGCGATCGTGCCATCGGCATCGATGATCACGACCGAGTTGTAGAACGCCACACCAGCCCGCTCGAAAAAAGACAACGGCAAAACAACGTTGAGTTCCTTCGCCAAGTCTTGGAAGGTCTTAAGAGTGGGCTGCTCATTGATGGGATGCGCAAGTTCGAAATGGCGATTTTGTTCATCGATGCAAAAATAGGGTGTTTCGAACAGTTCTTGGAGCAAGATGATGTTTGCTTCTTGGCTCGCCGCCTCGCGAACCATTCTCTCTGCCTTCTGAACATTATCGCTAACATTCCAAGTACACGCCATTTGCGTGCACGCCACTGTGACCCGCATTCGACCCTCCTCACGCGTTACTCAAGTTAACTCGACTTTTTATCATCGTCAATATCAACC
>JBCCBY010000163.1:0-6933 GCA_039033795.1 Pseudomonadota bacterium
ATAGGTAAGCATACCCACCCTAACTGCGTCCCATTTCGCAGCATCTAGCTTGGGGTCTAGTATCGCCTGCAGTGCTTGTTGAATTAGGCGATCGGTATGGACACTCACCTCTACCGCTCCATCTTCCGGTACTGGATCCGCTTCGGAATGTCAGCATCCGGACCGAGGCGCCGTTTCTTATCCTCGATATAGTCTTCGAAGTTGCCTTCGAACCATTCGACGTGGCTGTTGCCTTCGAAGGCGAGGATGTGCGTCGCGATGCGGTCGAGGAACCAGCGGTCGTGGCTGATGACCACGGCACAGCCGGCGAATTCGTCCAGCGCCGCCTCGAGCTCACGCAGGGTGTCAACATCGAGATCGTTGGTCGGTTCGTCGAGGAGGAGCAGGTTCGCGCCCTCTTTGAGCATCTTGGCGAGCTGCACGCGGTTGCGCTCACCGCCGGAAAGGTCCCCGACTTTTTTCTGCTGGTCGCCGCCCTTAAAATTGAACCAGGTGCAATAGGCGCGGGAGTTCACCTCGCGTTTCTCCCCCAGCTGAATGATATCGAGGCCGCCGGAGATCTCTTCCCACACGGTGTTTGTGTCGGTGAGATTCTCCCGGGTCTGATCAATATAGCCTAGTTTGACCGTGTCGCCGAGGCGGATCGCGCCCTCATCAGGCGTGTCTTGCTCCGTCAACATCTTAAAAAGGGTCGTTTTGCCGGCGCCGTTGGGGCCAACCACCCCAACAATTCCGCCCGGAGGAAGTTTAAAGTCCAAGCCGTCGATCAAGAGCTTTTCACCGAACGCTTTTCTCAGACCCTCAGCCTCGATCACGACACCGCCGAGGCGCGGACCTGGTGGGATCTGAATTTGCGCGGTGGAGACACCCTCGGCGCCGACTTGATCACGCAGTTTCTCATAGGACTGGATGCGCGCCTTGGATTTGGCCTGACGAGCCTTTTGGCCTTGATTGATCCAGTCAAGCTCGCGGTCAAGCGTGCGGTGGCGCTTTTGCTCTTCGCGCTCCTCTTGGGCCATCCGTTTGGCTTTTTGCTGAAGCCAGCCAGAGTAATTGCCCTCATACGGAATACCCTTGGCGCGATCGAGCTCCAGGATCCAACCCGTCACATTGTCGAGGAAATACCGGTCGTGCGTCACAAGGACGACAGCACCCGGAAAATTCCGAAGATAATTCTCAAGCCATGCAACGGACTCCGCATCCAAGTGGTTGGTGGGCTCGTCGAGAAGAAGGAGGTCAGGTTTTGCGAGCAAAAGCTTCGCAAGGGCCACGCGGCGCTTCTCCCCGCCCGAAAGATCCGTCACCGGCCAATCGCCTGGCGGGCAGCGAAGGGCCTCCATCGCCATCTCGACCTTGCTATCGATATCCCAAGCGTCAAGCGCGTCGATCTCTTCTTGGAGGGCCGACATCTTCTCCATCAACTCGTCGGAATATTCCTCCGCCATCTGCATGGAGACGTCATTGAACGCCTGCACCTTGGCTTTGATTTCGTGGACGCCCTCAGCCGCGTTTTCAAAAACTGTTTTATCAGGATCAAGCTCGGGTTCCTGCGGAAGATAGCCAACCTTGGCACCATCGGCCGGGTGGGCGTCACCATTAAACTCTTGGTCAACGCCCGCCATGATTTTCAAGAGCGTTGATTTGCCCGCACCATTGACGCCGACAACGCCGATCTTTGCATCGGGGTAGAATTGTAGATGCACATTATCGAGGATCTTTTTGGCCCCGTAGGACTTCGAAAGACCGGTCATGAAGTAAATAAATTGGCGGGCCATGGGCGGCGAACCTCTTCGTCAGATCAGGGAAGGAGGGCGTGGTTAACCCTCGCCGCAGGCCGGGGCAAGCGCCCAGCTGACGCCGTGGCATTGATCGGCAATCATCGGACCTTGAAGGAGTTGCAAGGCCTCGCTGGCTTTAACGAGCGAGTGTCGTTGAGCGAGACGGCTGTGACTGCGCACTGATGGCTCGTTTGCCTGACAAGTCACGCGAGCAGGCCGCCCACCGCCCAAGACCGCTTCCCCCGCACACACAAGGGCCTGGCCTCTTGCGCCGTGTCCTCAAGAGATGCCGATTAACCGAACCTCAGCTGCTTCTTTTGGCTTGGGATCCGAAGCATCAAAAGCCCAAACACCAAAAGAACCCCCGCTGCAGGGAGCGGCGTCGTCACCTCGGCAATCTTGATCGAGTCGATAAGGCCGCCATAGGAGTTGTCCAGCCCAAAGGCCGAAAACTGGATCGCGTTATCCCCATCCAGCGCTGTGAAGACCTTCGAGACGACATCCCAATTGCGCTGTCGACTCGACGAATTGTTGACGTCTCCCAACCACTGTTGGACTGTGTAGTTCCTGCCAGTAAGCGATCCAATCGAGAAATTGATCCCATTATCATCCAACGAATCCGTGCGCGGTTTATACGCGAACGTCAGCTCATAGGTGATACCCGCCACCAAATCGACGGTCGCCGCCATGGCGCTGTTTGTTGATCCCCCACCACCCCACACATGACTGTCAAGCTCAACATGCTGGTGGCCACTATGGGAGTCGGTAACAATACCGCGTTGGATTTCGATCCCACCGCCTGCTGTGGTGACAAATTGGCCAAACGTGTCATAAACTGACCAATCTGGACCGATCGTCTGATCGTCAAAGTTCTCTACAAAGACTGCTGCTTGTGCAGATACGATCATTGCAGCAGATACACTTAGCGCAATACCCAGTGCCCTGAACATAATTTTCCCTCGATACTTATATGATCGCAACCCTCAAACACCAATAACGCCACTGATCTTACTGTATCGTGTACGGACTTGGTTAAAGGCTTTGGTAAACAAAAGATGTCAATGGTCGCAAGCGATAGAGAGGCCCCCGCCATCCAGCGATCGCCGCGACCCCCGTCAAAAAGAGGATCATACCGGGGGGAACCGGGGTTGCGACACCGGCCGGATCAGCGGCCCTCGAAAAACCGCCAACCTCAGAAAAAACCTCGGTCAATCGGTTGTCCCCATGCGATCCGCCGACGAGCGCCACTGCCAGTCGGTTGAGTGAGGTGTTTCTGTCTCCGATCACGGAGAAATCATTGAGCAAGCCCAGTTGATCGCGGCCCGCTCGCATGGTTCTTGTGCGCGCCTGGCTTCGACGCGGATCTTGACCATTTTCCGAACCCGTTGCCGGACCGAGATCATCGATGAGCCCAAGCACAGCTTCAGCGTCTTTGGTGTCTGCATCCTCTTGCCAAGCACGAAAGATCATCGGGTCTTCCGCTGTTGACCGAAGGCGATCGAGGGCTTCTAGGTTCACCCTCGGCGCCCGGGGTTGCCGCGACGACGCATCACCAATGGGGTGGATGACTGCGCGATTGGGGGAGGTCCAATTCGAGAAACGAGCCGGTCGTTGTGGCTCAGGGTTTTGCTCTCGCGACGGCGATCGTATGAACGCTTCGACCACGTCCCAGCCACGTGACCACCCTGAAAACCCCTCATCGGAAAACATCGCCTGAGCAAACGCGCCGACAGATATGACGGCAACGGCAGCAACACCCGCAATGGCCGGTTTGCGCAGCTCCACACACACTCCCCTGCATCCCCAACAATGGGTTGCAATGGGTTAGGAGATAGCGGTTCAATCTTTATCGTTCGGTATACGGTCTAGGTTAATCCGTCTTTACCTTAACAGATCCATACGGACTAAGGGCAGAGTTCCCCGCCGCATCCTTCAAGGGTTTTGAGCACCTGGCCTAGGGTCCATTGACCATCGGTCTTCTGCCAGACAGCTGCATAGCTGCCAGCGACAAAACTCTCCTCGCCAACAGTCTCGCTCCATTCGCCCGTTTCGAAGGCCACAGGCTCAATCGCCGAAAGTCGTACACAGAGTGGATCCCAGGTTACGCTGCGCTCTTCAGACGAAAGGGGGATAATGTTCATCGCTTCACGGACCTCCAGGAGGCGTCGAACGTCAATCGATTGAGCGGGTGAGTCGCAAGATGGCAGGCCGAGTGGCTGTCGGCCGTCGCACGCTGTGAGGGCGAGCCCGAGGGCCGTGACTGCACCAATGGTTGTTCGCATCATCTCCTCCGTTGGTGGCTGCGCAAAATAGAATGGCCCTGTTGCATGACCAGGTCCAATGCGGCGTCGGTCCCATAAGGTGCAGCCGCGATGGCCAGTCCCGAACCAACCATGCCCGCCCCGCCTTTGAGATCAAACCCGACCTCATGGCGCAGCACCGGCACATCGAGCGATGCAAAGAAAGCATCGTGGGGGGCGTTCCGAAGAAGGGGGTACCACACCATGGTCACAGCCTCCTTCCAACGGCCGGTCAACGTGTTCACGAGCTTGGCGGCAAGATGATACTCGTGTTTGACCTCATAGGACGGATCAATCAGGACCAGGCCCCGCCGGGGCTCCATGGGGCTTAGCGCCACTGCACCCTCGTAACCATCGCGTGCATGGATTTCGGCCCGCGTTCCTCTCATCGCCCGACGCAAGGCAGCCACCTCTTGCGGATGCTTCTCCATCAGCACGATCCGGTCTTGCGGCCGCAGCATGGATGCAGCAACGAAGGGGGATCCGGGATAGGCCTGATCACCGTGGGCCGACCTGACCGCGCGCAACACTGAAAAGTAAGCGCCGGTTTGATCGGTCTTGACACGGTTAATCCCTTCTGACGCTTCTTCGGTCTTGAGCGCCTCCTCCGTATCAAGATGATAAAGGCCCCGCCCCGCATGCGTCTCAAGATAACTAACGCCGCGATCTTTCGCAGTCAGAAGGGCCAAAACCTCTGCCAAAGCAAGATGTTTGTGCACGTCCGCCGGACCGCCGGCATGATAAATATGCTGATAGGACAGCAAGTTTCGGCCCTCAGCGGAAAACGTCTTCAACGATGCGTTCGAGGTACTGCCGGTCGGTCTCATCAAACGTCGAGGGGACTGGGCTGTCGATGTCCAAGACAGCAATCAACTCCCCTTGCGCGTTGACGACTGGAACAACAATCTCACTGACAGAGCGACTATCGCACGCAATATGTCCGTCGAAAGCGTGGACATCATCCACCACTTGGGTTGTCAGCGTTGCTGCGGCTGCCCCGCACACCCCTTTGCCGAAGGCGATCCGTAGACAGCCCAATGTCCCTTGGTAAGGGCCAACCACAAGCTCCCCTGACTTGTTTGGATCCACGATGTAAAATCCGGTCCAAATGTTCTCGGGAAACGCCTGCGCAAGAAGGCAAGAGACTGTTGCCATCCGTGCAATGATGTTCGCCTCACCCTCCAAAACGGCAGCGATTTCCTTCGCTGTTTGAGCGTAGATGTCGTCCTTGGTCATGCTTCTATGCCAAACCTAAGGGGAGGAAGGTCAGCGATCTGCACCTCGACATCATCTCCCCGCTGAAGCGCGCCCACGCCAGCAGGTGTTCCGGTGAACACCAAGTCCCCCGCCTTGAGCTCAAAATAGGTCGACAGCTTGGCGATGATTTCCGGGATTGACCATACCATTTGAGAAAGATCGCCATCCTGACGTCTCTCTCCGTTGACTGACAGCCGAATGGGGCCACGGCTCAAAAGATCAGCACCGCCCTCCTCTATAGGACCAATCATGGCGCCATGATCGAGCGCTTTGGCCAAATCCCAGGGTGCTGATCGCTTCTTTGCTAAACCTTGCAGATCACGGCGGGTCAAATCACAGCCGCAAGCATAGCCATAAATCATTGCCGCGCACTGATCCTCGGTGAGCTTGCTCCCGCCGTTTCTCAACGCGACGACAAGTTCGCCTTCATAGTGAAGGTCGTCCGTCGCCAGAGGGTATGGGATTGATGCCAACGATGAGGCAGCATCCGCTGGTTTGGTGAAGAAAACGGGCTCCGTCGCCTTCGGGTCACCACCCATTTCAGCAACATGGTCGGCGTAATTCTTCCCGATGCAAAAGATGCGGCGGACAGGAAAAGTCTCGCCCTTGGTTGTGGGCACGGTCGGCGTTGGGACGTCAAACATACGCCCCGGCTACACGATCTCCGCAAACGATGCGACCCCGGCCGCAAGAAGAGCAATGCTGTAGGTGACCGCGTAAACCACCGTGACAAAAGCGGCCGTCGCGATGGACTTCCGCCAGCTTCGCCGAAACGCGCCCCGCAAGCCCATCAAATAATAGAACGGCACCCCAAGGAAAAACGCAGCAGCACCGGTGTCGGAGGGCAAAAAACGGCTCGTCCAAAGCGACAAGGTCAACACCAAAAATCCAAATGCGTGGGTTTGGATCGACAGGAGCAAGTGATCATAGATCAGCGCATCTTTACCGCGCACAAAAACAGTACCCAAAAGGGCCATCATCGGGATAAAGAGGATCATCAACCGAGGAATCCAGCCGTTCAACACATTGTTAAAGGCAGCAGGGTTTTGCGCCATGCTGACGATCGCATTGACAAGGCGCTGATCGTTGACATCCCGTCCATTCACCGAAAACTCCGATTCAGCGATCCGTTCCCTTAACCACGCGATCTCTTCGTCGGTGTAGGACACATCCTTGGCTTTCATCAAAAAGCCGCCGTAAAACTCAGCCTCCGGCAGTTCGCCCGACGCCTGGAGCGCGGCAATCTCGGCATCAGTGACGTTTGGGTCTGATAATTTCTCAATGATCTCTGCGGTATCGTAGTCACCTCCGATATCTAAGATATCGATCTGCAGCACCAAGAGGTGTCGGTCAGTGAGCCACAACGTTGTGAAGAACAAAAACGTCAGCAGAAGGAAATATCGGATTGGGGGCGTGAAAGGCGAGCGACATCCATCTGCATATTGACGGACATGTTGGCCTGGTTTGACCAAAGTCTTGCGCGCCGTGCGGGCAAACCGTCCGTCGAACGCAGCCGTGTCACTGAGGGTTTCGGTCGCTAAGCGAAAGAACTGGAAACACGCCAGTGCGGCTCCGATCATGAAGTGCCCAGCAAGAAG
>JBCCBY010000164.1:0-6914 GCA_039033795.1 Pseudomonadota bacterium
CCGCCACAACACCTATCACGCACTCCATAAAGCTGCGCTCTTCATCCTCGCCGTTGGGTGTGGGTCGGTGAGTGCACACTTCAGTTCAGAAAACCACCCAAAAACAAAGCCCTGATGTTCGCGCGATTGATTAAAACTCTTCTTATCGCGTTTATCGGGCATAGGGATTCTGGTGTTACTCAATCTCTAGGATGACACCAGGGTGCAACGAGAGTGATCCAACATGGGCGTGGGCCAGGGCGGGCTCGCTCATCACTCAACGAAGACCCGACGACATCCAACACGCGCCTGGACCATCGCTGTGAGGGCGAAGGTCCACGAGGGGACGTCGAGGGAGAGTGACATATGGGTACTTTGCGAAGAACAGCTGCGGCTTTCGGTGCACTGAGCGCTGCGCTTGTGGCCAATGGATCAGCTGCTGCGGAACCAGCACTGCTCAAAGCGGTGCCGCCAGATTATCCGCGTGCCGCTGAGCGCCGAGATATCGAAGGTTATGTCATCGTCAGCATCGACGTTGATGCCGCGGGCAAAGTGGTGGCCGTGTCCGTCATCGAATCCGACAACCCTGGCATTTTTGATAGCGCCGCTGTTCGAGCAGTGGAGCGCTGGAAATTCGAGTCCGGACAAGCAGCATCCGGCATCAAGAAAAAACTCCAATTTAACCTTGAGGTCTAGGCGGAGAGACGAACGAACGGGGCGGGGCACATGAAACGATTAACAACCATTCGGGCGAGGCTGTTAAGCGGTCTAGGCCTGACAACAGCGTTGCAAGTCTTGGCCCTTGGCATCGCTGTGATCACGCTGCTCATCACATCGGGTGCTGTGCGCAAGGTGAGCATGGAGCGGCTTCCCCAGGTGGGTTATGCCAACCAGCTTTCGTATACTGGCGAGCGGATGGCTGACGAAATCACGGCCGTGATCGCTGCCTCAAGCCAATCAATCCGTAAAGAGAGCTTTTCAAACTACGAAACGCAGGCAAAGCGTGCCGCTCCCCTTTTGACGTTGATTGAGGAAGGTGGAGCGTCAACGGCGCAAATGGATGAACTTGGAGCGGCGCTGACCTCCCTGTCCTTGGCAGCAAGCGCGGTCAATGATGCGCAGCGCAGCTTTATTGATCATCGTACAGCGCTCGATGCCTTGCGGGTGAACGCGAGCGAGCTGCGCAAGGACCTTCAATTGGCGGTGGAAGACGCCGTCGACGGAGCGGATGATGCGGATGTCGAAACGCTTTTGCGCCTTGGTTTGTCGGGAACGATGATCGGCACACTCTATGCTGATGCTGCGCAAGCTCCTGATGTTGAGGCCGTGAACAGTCTGTCTGAACGCTTCAATGAGTATGCTGATGATGTCCGGATCAACATTGCGATTTTAGGCAGCGCGGCGACCCCAGAGGTGCGTGCCCTGGCGAATGAGTTTCTCGGTGCTGGTGCCGCCGATGAGGGTATTTTCTCACTCAGATTGTCTGAACTCAGTGCGATGGATGCGTCCCAACAAGCAAAACGCGAAGCAATGGAGGCACTGGGAACCCAATCGACGGCCATCAACAGGCTGGTGACAGAGATCAGCGCCGTGGCTGAATCCGAAGCCCGCAGCTCGCTCACCGCTGCCGATCGTTCGTCAGTGGCTGTTCTTGTTTGCGCGGCCTTTAGTGTGGCGTTCGCGATTTGGCTCGGCTATTTCTACGTCCACAGACAAGTTCTGCGCCGTTTGAGTGATATCCGCTCGGTCATGCTAACCGTGGCCGAGGGCGAGCTCGGAAATGAAGTCGAGGGCGTTGATATCCAAGATGAGATCGGTGCCATGGCTCGTGCTCTTGAAGTCTTCCGCCAAAACGCCATCAAGGCCGAGAAACTCAACAACGAAATGCTCGAGACGCAAAAAGAAATGCTGGCGTCGCAGGAAGAGAAAATGGAGCTTGAGCGCAAGCAGCGCCAAGCCGATGAGGAACGCCGTGCGGCCGAGGCTCGCGCTGAGAAAGAACGTCTCGAGGCGGAAGAAAAAGCTCGGCAGGAACGGGCGGCTGCTGAGGAACGGGAACGCGAGCTTCGCGAAGAAGCATCCAGAAAAGAAATGGAAGCACGTGAACGCCAGCGCGAAGCCGAGGCCGAGGCTCTTCGTGAGCGCGCTGCCGAAGAAAAACGCCTGATGGAAGAGAAAGCTGCCGCCGAAGAGCAGGCTCGGCTTGAGCGTGAAGCTGCCGCTGAAGAACGCCGCAAGGAAGAAGAACAGCGTCGCCAAGAGAAACTCGCCGCTGAAGAGCGCGAACGTCAGCTCCGTGAGGAAGCCGCTGAGCGTGAACGGATCGCTGAGAAAGAGCGTCAGGAAGCCGAGGCTGAGGCGATGCGCCAGAAGGCGGCTGCCGAGAAACGCCGGCTTGAAGAGCAAGCGGCCGCCGAAGAGCAGGCTCGCCAAGAGCGAGAGGCTGCCGCGGAACGTGAGCGCCAGCGCGAGGTCGAGGCGCAGCAGCGTGCTGAACAAGAACGCCGGGCGATGATCCAGTCCCTGGCGAGCTCTATTGGCGAGGTCGTGCGTGCGGCGCGTGCGGGTGATTTCTCGAAAACCGTGGTCGCCGATTTCGACGATCCGGAACTCAACGATCTTGCGGAGAACCTCAACCAATTGGTCGGTACCGTGAAGGGCGGCCTGGCGGAGACGGTCGATGTGCTCCGTGCCCTGCGGGATAGCGACCTCACCCAGCGGGTTGATGGTCAGTTTGAGGGCTCCTTTGCCGACCTTCGCGACGGGGTGAACTTTGCCGCTGACGGCTTGGCCAATGTTCTGACCAATCTTCGCTCGACATCGACCCGCGTGGGCGCCTCGTTGAGTGAGCTGATGGGCGGCGTTGATCAACTCAGCTCCCAGACCTCGACCCAGGCGGCCACCCTCGAAGAGACGAGTGCGGCGCTTCAATCCTTCACCACCACCGTGGAGCAGACTTCGCAAAGGACCGCCGAGATGCGGGACAATGCCCGTGCGACCCAAACCAAGGCGGAGGCGGGCGGCCAGGTCATGACCGAGGCGACAGAGGCCATGGACCGTGTGGCCAACTCATCGAAGAAGGTGACCGAGATCACATCCGTGATCGAATCGATCGCTTTCCAAACCAATCTCTTGGCCTTGAACGCCAGCGTTGAAGCTGCACGCGCTGGTGAAGCCGGCAAAGGATTTGCCGTTGTGGCGGCCGAGGTGCGGAGCCTTGCGCAGTCCACCGCCAATGCGTCGAAAGAGATCAGTACACTCATCAGTGCGGCCAATGACGAAATTAAAGGCGGCGTCGACCTGGTGAGCCGCGCGGCGGATGACCTCAAGCTGATCGTCGACGAGGTCGCGACCAACGTGTCCTTGATCGATGATGTGAGCCAAGCCACCCAAAGCCAGACGCTCACCTTGCGGGAGATCAACCTGGCGATGACCGATCTTGATCGCTTGACCCAAGGCAACAACACGCTGGTTGATAGCAACAACCACGCGATTGGGCAGGCGAAGTTGGAGTTCGACCAGCTTGATACCCTGGTCGCGGGTTTCCGGTTGACCGGCGGGAGCGCGGCCACGCGGGTCTACACAGAGGCGGACGCGGCCTAATTCATCAACACCGCTTTCGGGCTCTGGCCCTCGCAGCTGAGCGGGGGCATTTTCTTTGATGCAGGATTGGCGGCGGCTTCCTATGTCCACGGTGGATCAAGATTGAGGAGAACCCCATGATCGTCACCACCACCGACGGTGTCCCCGGCCGCGAAACCACCGAACCCGTTGGCGTTGTTGCCGGTGAAGCGATCCTCGGCGTGAATATTTTCCGCGATCTGTTCGCTGGCATACGGGACATTTTGGGCGGCCGGTCCGGCGGCTATCAAAAGGCGCTGCGGGAAGCGCGGGAACACGCCATGAATGACATGATGGAGGAAGCCAAAGCCATGGGCGCGGATGCCATCATTGGCGTTGATGTCGACTATGAAGCGATCACGACGAACAATGGCAGCATGCTGATGGTGAGCTGCAATGGGACCGCGGTGAAGCTGCGCTAGACAATTTTGATCCTGGGCCAAGGAGCGGCTAGGGCCTCTTCAAAACAAGGAGAGGAAGCCCCCATGTCTCAACCGCTTGCCCTGATCTTCCCTGGCCAAGGTAGCCAAAAAATCGGCATGGGCTATGATTTAGCAGAGAATTTTCGGCTGGCCCGAGACGTCTTTGACGAGGTGGATGAGGCGCTCTCGCAAAAGCTGTCGGTGCTTATGTTCGAGGGGGATCAGGCTGAGTTGACGCTCACCACCAATGCGCAACCAGCGCTCATGGCTGTCTCGGTTGCTGCCTTCCGGGTGCTCGAGGAGGAGGCGGGCTTAAGCCTTGATCGTGTTTCAGGGCTTGCTGGTCATTCCTTGGGCGAATATTCAGCCCACGCCTGTGCGAGAAGTTTTGATCTCACCACCACCGCCAAACTCCTGCGTATCCGCGGTGAAGCGATGCAATCCGCGATGCCTTTGGGGGAGGGCGCCATGGCCGCCGTTTTGGGCCTCGATTTCGCAGCGGCTGAGAAGGTCGCTGATGAAGCAGGTGTTGAAATCGCCAATGACAATTGCCCGGGCCAACTTGTCCTGTCGGGTCCGACCGCGGCCATCGAACAGGCCTGTGACCTTGCCAAAGCGGGCGGCGCGAAGCGGGCGCTCAAACTGGACGTGTCGGCTGCTTTTCATTCCCGCGGCATGGCCCCGGCCCAAGAGCGCATGGCCGATGCTTTGGCGGAGGCGGCGGTCAATGACCCACAGCGGCCGATCATTGCCAATATCGATGCAACGCTTGTCACATCAAAGGACGAGGTCCGGAGCACCCTGACGGCCCAAGTGACCGGGCGGGTTCATTGGCAAGACTGCATCGCTACCCTCAAAGAACAGGGTGCAGAGCTCTTTTTGGAGTTGGGAACCGGCAAAGTGCTATCGGGGCTGGTCAAAAAGATTGACGGCAGCGCGGCATTGGCGAATTTTGGAGAGACCAAAGACTTGGACAAGGTCAAAGAACAACTGGGGGGATAACCAGACTGTTTGCACTTTGAAGGAGGTGCCCCATGTCCATCGAGATTAGTACGGAGCGTCTCATGCTCCGTCCTTGGCGTTCCGACGATTTTGAGACCTACGCCACCTATTACGCCGATGACGCCACGGCCCGCTATGTCGGCGGTCAAATGAGCCGCGACAAGGCGTGGCGCCATTTTGCGGCGGTGGTGGGTCATTGGCAGCTCAAGGGATTTGGTCTGTGGGCCGTCGATGAAAAGGAAAGTGGCATCTTTGTCGGCTGCATCGGTCTGCAAGAGCCCGAGGGATGGCCTGAGCTCGAATTGGGGTATTGGTTGATGCCCTCTGCCCACGGAAAAGGCTATGCGACCGAGGCTGGTGTTCGGTGTCGTGATTATGCCTATACGGAGATGGGTGCATCGTCGCTGGTCAGCTATATCGACCCCAACAACACGCCCTCCCGGCGGGTCGCAGAGCGGCTCGGCGCGACGTTGGAGGACACGATCGACCTCCTCACCTATGGCCCGCATTGCGTCTACCGCCACCTTGCGCCATCCGCCTAGGCGACACGCAGCCGTGTTCGAAGGGTGACAGCTCCGCCGCACGGGCTTATTCCGGCGGCCATGTTCTCTTTGACAGACAAGACCGCTCTCGTCACCGGCGCCACTGGCGGCATCGGTGCTTCTATCGCCAAGACCCTGCATGCGCAGGGTGCCACCGTTGCGCTTTCGGGCCGCAATGAAGAAAAGCTCGCCGCGCTTCAGGCCGAACTGGGGGAACGCGCGCATGCGCTGCCCGCTGATTTGTCGGATCTGGAGGCGTGCGATGCCCTGCCGGGCCGGGCGGCCGAAGCGATGGGGTCGCTGTCGATCCTCATTGCCAATGCGGGTATCACCAAAGACCAGTTGATGATGCGCATGAAACCTGACGAGTTTGAACAGGTCCTCTCGGTCAATTTGACCGCCACCTGGCGACTGTCGAAGGCCTGCCTTAAGGGCATGATGAAGGCCCGTCACGGCCGCATCATTGGGATCACGTCGATTGTTGGTGTCACCGGCAATCCAGGTCAGAGCAATTACGCGGCCTCAAAAGCGGGGATGATCGGCATGATGAAATCCCTCGCCGCGGAAGTGGCAAGCCGGGGTGTCACCGCAAACTGCGTGGCGCCTGGGTTTATCGCCACACCCATGACCGACGTCCTGACCGACGATCAGAAGGGCAAAATCAACGACGCTATTCCTGCAGGGCGGATGGGAACACCCGACGAGATCGCTGGTGCTTGCGCCTATCTTGCATCGGATGCGGCCGCTTATGTGACCGGTCAAACGCTCCATGTGAATGGCGGCATGGCGATGATTTAAGACAGGCTGCCTAAGGACCGAGCGCCAAAGAGCGGCGGCGGCGGCCTTCCTATCAACTCTTATGCAGTCAAAAAGAGGGCCGCCCGCTTCACCGCAAGTGGCCGCGCCACGGCCCCAGAACGGCTCTTTGCCTCAGGAATGATCATCAACGCCCCTAGCGCGGCCAGCCTTTGTCCCTAGAACAATCGCCGCCCAACGCTGCTTGCACCGCTCTGGGGCTTCCCTTAGAGGGCGAAAACAATCAAACGCCTCTCACTGCATAGAGACGAATTAAGGAGTTCCCCATGTCGGACATCACCGAACGCGTTCAGAAAATCACGGTCGAGCACCTCGATGTGGACGCTGCGAAAGTGGAGCCGAAAGCCAGCTTCATCGACGACCTTGGCGCCGATAGCCTCGATATCGTGGAACTTGTCATGGCTTTCGAAGAAGAATTCGATATCGAGATTCCTGATGATGCGGCCGAGACGATTCAGACCGTCGGTGACGCCATCAAGTTCATTGAAGAGCGTCAGAGCTAAGCGGTCCTGGTCCCGCGCGGGATCATGCC
>JBCCBY010000165.1:0-6892 GCA_039033795.1 Pseudomonadota bacterium
CCTGCGAGCGCGTCATCCACCGCATCGGACGTGTCTTCGGGCTGAGCGGCGGGTTCTGCCGCTGGCGTGGCCTCCGGCTCTGCTTCGGCAGTGCGCGTGGGTGCGCTGGGACGGCGGCCACGTTCAGGCGACCACGGTGCGGCATGCCGAGGTTGATCTCTTTGACGCCCAGTGCACCGCCCCGTTTGATGATCTGCTCCATCGCTGGCACCAACGATTCGCCACCATCAATACCAAAGCGCTTGGTGCCCTGATATTTCACGTGGAGGTAATTCTCAAAGCCTTCCGCTTCAATCAGCTTGCTGAGGATTGCCTTCTTACCCTCGGGCGTGAACTTGATTTCTTTGTCCATCCCTTCGATCCGATGCTGTAGCCATTGCTTCTGATCAGGATCGGTGATGTGGGTGAATTCGATCGCGAAGGTGCCGCAATAGGTCCGACGGAGAATCTCTAGGATGGTCCGCAGCGTGGCGCGCTCAAGACCAAGGACCATGTCGAGAAAGATTTCTCGGTCATAGTCCTCATCCGCGAAACCATAGCTTGCTGGATCGAGCTCCGGGTGCACTTCGATCTCGCGTAACGACAGCGGGTCGAGATTGGCGATCATGTGCCCGCGCACGCGATAGGCACGAATGAGCATCAGGGCACGGACGGCGTCATGAACCGCGGCGCGGACATCATCGATCGATGCGCCGGTGCCTGCTTTCTTCTTCTCGATCTTTTTGGTCAGCGCCTCCCCAATCGCTGCCCAGTTGCCGCCTAATGCCGCGGTGAGTTCATCACCCGGGCGGGCTGGCCAGTCATCGCGCCGCCAACTTGGCCCATCAGCATTGCGCTTGGCTGTTTCCGCGCCATCGCCAAAGGCATCGAAATACGCCCGCAGCGCTGGATCCACGGCGTTCGGATTCTCCGCATACTTGGCAAATTGCTGTTCAAGATAAACAGCGTTGCCGCCGGAGAGGAACGAGATGTCCGCTACAGATTGACCGGAAGAAAAATCGGAGCCGCGGCTGCCGTCATGGGCCATGGAGGCTAAACCTTAAGGTCGCCTGCGGCGGTGCCGGCCACCGCAGTGGTGGAGAGAAAAAGGCCCGGAAGCCTTACCGTCCTTATGTAACGGCCATAGGGAGCGGCGCAATACCGTTAGCCGCTATGCCCCTGCGTTATCGTTAAGAAGACTGACAAGAGTTGTGCCAAGGCTCGCAGGCGTCGGCGCCACACGGATACCCGCCTCGTTCATCGCCGCAATTTTAGCCTCTGCCGTGTCCGCCCCGCCCGAAACGATGGCACCAGCGTGCCCCATGCGGCGTCCGGGAGGTGCGGTCACACCGGCGATAAAGCCGACCGTCGGCTTTTTGACCGGATGCTCTGCCAGGAACTTTGCAGCATCTGCCTCGGCGCTGCCGCCGATCTCACCGATCATGATGATGCTTTCAGTTTCATCATCGTCGAGGAAGAGCTTCAGCACATCGATGAAGTCGGTTCCCTTCACCGGATCACCGCCAATGCCGACACAGGTCGACTGGCCAAGTCCCGCATTGGTCGTCTGGTGGACAGCCTCATAGGTCAATGTGCCCGACCGGCTGACGATGCCGACCGAGCCGCGGCGGTGGATGTGCCCAGGCATAATCCCGATCTTGCATTCGTCAGGCGTGATGACACCCGGACAGTTGGGGCCAATGAGGCGGGTTTTGGAGCCAGCCAGCGCGTCATTGACTTTCACCATATCAAGAACCGGAATGCCCTCGGTGATCGTGATGACCAACGGCATTTCTGCTTCGATCGCTTCGATAATCGAAGCGCCCGCAAATTTCGGCGGAACATAAACCACCGATGCGTTGGCGCCCGTCTCGGTCATGGCTTCTTTGACATCGCCAAAGACGGGAAGCGTTGCCCCGTCTGCAGCGCCGCCACCGGTCCACGATTGGCCACCCTTACCAGGCACCACACCGCCGACCATCTTGGTGCCATAGGCGATCGCCTGTTCCGTATGGAAAGTGCCGGTTTTGCCCGTGAGGCCCTGGCAGAGAACTTTGGTGTCCTTATCGACAAGTACCGACATGCGCGTGCTCCTAAAAATCGAAGGCGAGATAGAAGGCGCCGCGACAGAGCACAACCGGCAATAGGCACAAAGGCAGCATGCGTCGCAGCGAAATGAAAGACTTTACCCCCCGGGGGTATTGGGCTATATACCCCCTGGGGGTACAATGATGAAACCAGAAGCCCATAACGCCGCCAAACGTCGCCTGGCCAGGATCGAAGGCCAAGTCCGCGGGATCGGCCGCATGATCGATGAGGGTCGGTATTGTGTCGATGTCGTTCGGCAACTCCAATCGATCCGTGCCGCCCTTACTGGTGTCGAACGCCTCGTGCTTGATGACCATCTTGCGACCTGCGTCGATAGCGCCTTGCGCTCGGATGATATCGAAGAGCGCCGCGATAAGGTCGACGAACTGGTTGCCCTTCTCGATGGCCGAAAAAGGTAGCCAACACCATGATCCTAGAGATATCCATCATCCTTGCGGTCCTCATCCTCGGTATCATTGGTCAGTTTGCTGATCGGCGATGGTTAGGCGCTCCTCTGGGGCAGCTTTTTTGGCTGGGTGTGGTGGTGGGCGCGAGCTGGGAAGTGCCGCTCTACTTTGCCGGACCCGATCACGTAAGCGATCCGCTTTGGACCATCGGCTCGCCCTATCCGATGCATCCGCTGCTGCTACCGATCACCCATTCGATCTTGGACGGCGCCCTCTTTGTTGTGGGTCTCGCCATTGTTCAGGCGATGACCAGATTATCAATGGCGCGTGGTTTTTCTCGCCGGACGCTTGGCCTTTTGATGGGCTATGGCTTGATCCAAGCTGCGTCGGTTGAAGGGGCGGCGTTGGTCGCGGATGCAGGATGGCAATACGAACCATCGCGCGTGAACCCGCAGCTTTTCAAGGTGCATGGAAAACCCTTCACCGCGCTGCCGCTTGTTATTTGGGCGGTGGCGCCCGCATTCTATTACGTGATTGCCCTGCGCCTGGCGATCAATGACCGCGTGCTGAACAAACCATGTTGCGGCTGCAGCCGATCATTTGTCCCCTAAGAGGCAACGGCTGAACCGCTTTCAAAGCTGTAGCCGAGCGCTGCGATTTCCTTTGCGTACCAACGACCAATGAGATCGCGACTCTTTGGGGTGTAGAACGTCGAATAGTGCGGGCGCGGCTCTTTGTTGTATTCCCGCTCGCGGCCAAGCTCCGGCGCCTCGATACCGAGATCCTGCCATAGCGCCTCAAGGTCTTCCTCAAAACGCTCATAGCGGAGAATACGGTCGGCCACGACGTCTCCACCGATCGCGTAAACATCAAAATTGTTGAGCCGCACATGCTCTGTCGACCGATAAATAAGCGATTGTATGTCGCGGTCGAAATTCGGTGCACGTCCGGTTTTCCAACAGCGGTGCATGTAAAGCGACAGCTGACGATCCCATGGGTTTCGCTCGACGGCGAACTTAAAATAGCTGTCAAAGACGTGTGGACCCAAAACGCGGCGGGCCTGCGCCGCGGTCGCATGAACATGAAGCCCAAAAAGATCAGGGATCTTGCGTTTCAGCGCACCATGGTGGATCGGCGAGAACTTCGCCCAGGGCGGCCGGGACATATCCGCGACAAGGTCTTTCTCGGTTGCCATGTCGCGCAGAGCCTTCATGAGAGAACTGCCCGCGGTTTTTTCGGTGCGCAGGAAGATGAACCTATGGGCGTGACTGACGATCATTGGACGCGTTTGGCGGCAAAGCGTTGCGGGCTCAAGGCCCGGGCTGAAGGCGTTTAAGTCTCTCGACTGTATAATCGCTTTCCGCATCACCTGTGTTGCGCGTGGTGGCTGGCTCGAACATCAACACGATGGGTTCTTTGGTCAGCGAACGGGGCCGGTGCTCAATTCTTTTGGGCACCACCAAAAAGTCTCCCTCGTCCATCTCCACCGCACCATCGCGAAAATCGATCACAATCCGGCCACGGAGCACGAAGAAGGCTTCGTCTTCATCGTCGTGCTGATGCCAATCAAACAGGGTGCCAAATTTGGCAACCTTCACCTGGGCGGTGTTCACATCGCCAACAATGCGCGGATCCCAGGTCGTGGTGATTTGGCGAGCAGCAGCGGCAACGATGTTGAGCTTGCTCGGCGGCATCAGTCTCTCCCTGCCAACACGTGGATCGGTGCCCGCACATGGTACATGCGTGGTTCAAGTTGGGCTTTCACCGTTGATAGGAGCGCATCGAGCCTTTGCGACAAGACGGGGTCTTGCCTCAGGAGCATGGTCGCCGACCAGCTTTCAGCGAAATCCAAGACGCGGCCGAGGGGCCAAGACTCCTTAATCTCGAAACGCGGCACCGAGAGGCGTTGCAAGGGACAATGCACATCGGCGTCCTTATACCCCTCCATAGCGATCCGGTTCCCGTCGCTCCAAAAAGGCGCGAGCATGGGCCGGAGGGTTCTCATGAAAGCCTCCTCGATCGGATCTTCGAAGGTAAAATGATCATAGGACCACGCAGCAAACACCCCGCCCGGTCGAAGCACTCGGCGCACCTCGTCCCAGTAACGCTCAAAATCAAACCAATGAAGAGCTGTCGCCACGGTGATCGCGTCGACGGAATGATCGGCAAGGCCGGATGCCTCCGCAGGAGCGACTGAGTACTGAATGTTCGGTCGCGCAACAGCGGCGGAGATCTGATCAGCGGAAATATCGGTGGCAAAGACCCGGTCGAACCGCTCGCTTAAGGCAACCGCCGCCTGACCGGATCCCGTCGCGCAGTCCCAGACGGCGTCGCGTGTCTTCGTTTGCTCCGCAACCCAATCAAAAAGCGCGCCCGGATACCCCGGACGCGCATCTTTATAGGCTTTCGCCTTGGAGCCAAAAATGGTCGCGTTGACCAAGGCTTAGCCCTTCACTGCTTTCACGATCTTTTGCGCAGCATCGTCAAGATCGTCCGCCGAGATCACGGCAAGGTCAGAGCCGTCGATGATCGCCTTGCCCTTTTCGACATTGGTTCCTTCAAGGCGAACCACAAGCGGAACCTTCAAGCCGACCTCTTGGACCGCGGCGAGCACCCCCTCTGCGATGACGTCGCACTTCATAATGCCGCCGAAGATGTTCACGAGGATGCCTTGAACGCCGGGGTCCGAGGTGATGATTTTAAAAGCCTCGGTGACCTTTTCCTTGGTGGCACCGCCGCCAACATCAAGGAAATTGGCTGGCTCAGCGCCATAATGCTTGATGATGTCCATGGTTGCCATGGCAAGGCCTGCGCCATTGACCATACAGCCGATGGTGCCGTCGAGCTTCACGTAAGAAAGATCGTACTCAGACGCTTTAATCTCGAACGGATCTTCCTCCGTGAGATCGCGAAGCTCCATCACATCTGCATGACGAAACGACGCGTTCGGATCAAAGCCAACTTTCGCATCGAGCACCCGAAGGTGACCATCGGGCATGACGATCAGCGGGTTAATCTCAAGCATCGCCATGTCTTTCTCGGTGAAGGCCTGGTAGAGGGTCTTCATGAGAGCGATGCCGTCTGTCGCGCCAACGCCCTCGAGCTTGAGACCGCTCACGATCTTCTGAGCGACGGCGTCGGTCACACCTTCGGATGGCTCCACCGTCACGGTGACAATCTTTTCGGGCGTTTCTTCCGCGACCGCTTCGATGTCCATGCCGCCTTCAGTGGAGGCGATGAAAGCCACCTTGCCGGTCGCACGATCGACGAGCACCGACAGATAGAGTTCCGATTCGATGTCCGCACCGTCTTCGAAGTAGATGCGATTGACCTGTTTGCCGGCTTCGCCCGTTTGGATCGTGACCAGCGTGTTACCGAACATCGCCTTGGCATGCTCGACGGCTTCGTCGGCGGATTTGGCGAGGCGCACGCCGCCTTTCTCACCGGCCGCTGCTTCTTTGAAATGGCCCTTGCCGCGACCACCGGCATGGATCTGAGCCTTTACAACCCAAAGTGGACCAGGAAGCTCCTTCGCTTTGGCTTCGGCCTCATCGGCGGACAGCACAACCGCGCCGCTTGCCACCGGGGCGCCGTAAGACTTCAGCAGCTCTTTGGCCTGGTACTCATGGATGTTCATCGCGTCCGTCCTTGTTTATTTGCGCGCCGCTTATGGCAGCGCCACCCCTTGGCTTCAACAGGAAGTGGTGCCGCAAAATTACGCGTGAATTGTTCACAGTTGCGGTGGTTAGCAACTTAAGGTTTCCTTACCATCAAGGATCGGTGATTCTATGCCAAAAAAGGAATACGACGCGTACAGTCTTTTTTGTAAATCATTGGATACCATGAGCTCAGCGCTTGAGTTCGGAAGCAGCCTCGCCCGTGCTGCCGCTCAAGCCAGCGAGCAAATGACGCAAGCTTGGGAGTTCCCTGACAAGGCTTGTAACGAGCAGCAGAGCACGGAACGGAACGATGACTTTTCAGTACCGCCACCGCCCGACGCCGTTGAAACAGCGCGCCAGGCGGTCGATCAAGCCCTTCTCGCGATGAGAGCGGCGGTGATCACAGAAGACGAGATCGATCCACCCCTGGCCGAAACCTCCGCGCCAAAAGTGCACGACGAAGCCGCCGATCCTGAAACCGCCAAGCCAATCAGGCGGCGGAAGGACAGTCAGCCTCGCGCGAAAGCTGCGCCTCCGGTCCGCGATCCGGCGGTAGAGCAACAGCCCGAACCCGCGGTGACCGCTCAGCAGGCCGATCAATTGGATGAACGAGCACAACGGCTGCTCGCGCGGTTCGTTGCGCCCGACCCTGACTTTTTCGAGAAGTCGCCGTTCGAGGATTGGGACGCCTTTGAGGACCCCTCACGAAAACCGAACTAAACCAAGCAAATGCTTGCCGCCCTCAGGCAACGAGATGAC
>JBCCBY010000166.1:0-6839 GCA_039033795.1 Pseudomonadota bacterium
CCCAAAACCCACTGACACTGAATTTACGCCCGATGGCTAGCGTACCAGCGCCGATCAGTGTGCTGGTGAAAGCGAGGATCAGCGCGTTGCTGTGATAAAAAGGAAGGGGGCAGTAGAAAACATCGTCTGGGGTCAGCCGAAGCCCCATTTGTCCCATAAACTGACCGCCACGGACGGCCCGGAGATGGGTGAAAATCGAGGCCTTTGGAAGTCCAGTCGTGCCCGACGTATAGATATAGTAGGCGGGCATCCCAAGCGTGATTTCTTGGGTTTCAGGTGGATTATCCGTAGACAACTCAGCCACTTCCAAACCCAGGTTACGGAAACCATCCGGCATAGGAGTTTTATCGTCGTCAGGGAGATAAAGCAGGTGGTCTTGATAATCGCGATCCAGAAGGCTCTGGATGGTTGTCGCGTGACCAATGCATTCCTCACCAAAAACAATGAGCTTTGGCTTCACGACCGCCAGACTATGGGTCAGAACATCGCCGGTCTGTTGATTGTTGATCATCGCGGCGATCGCCCCGATTTTGGTGATCCCCATGATCGCGAACAGAAGCTCAGGTCTGTTTTGCAGGTTCACTGCAACGCACTCGCCTTTTTTTATGCCGCGAGACTTAAAATAATAAGCGTACTGATTGGCTGCAGCATTAAACGCAGACCAGGTCCATTCCTGATCGCCGCATTTGAGCGCGATGCCGTCTGGTCGATCGATCGCATTGCGTTCAAGATACGTGCAGATCGACAACTTATCTTCTGTTGTCGTCTGCTGTCCGTTTTTCATTCCAGCTCTCACCCTGGAATGGAGCAATGCCTTCACAAACCGATAAGCATAACTCATGCGGCTGATCAGCGCCGGTTCGCTGGCCATTTGTGCACACCTCCTACCTTGTCAACGGTCGGTGACCCTGCCTATTTAATGACACACGTTCTGCCAATAGGTTTCTTCAAGTCAATGACCAAGCGTTTTCAAATTTATGTTTCGTCGATTTCGTACTACAGCGGCAAGTTTGAGGCCTATCTGCGGTATGTTGGACTTCCGCACGATCGTATCGAACTTACGGTCTCCACTTTCCAGGGTTTGTTGCAGTCGACAGGCGTCAAGAAGATGCCTGCAGCTCAGTGTCCAGATGGTCGTTGGTTGAAGGACACCACACCAATGATCGACTATCTTGATCGAGAGCACGCACCTGTGACCGTCTATCCTGACGATCCTGTTGAACGGTTCTTGGGACTTCTGCTCGAAGACTATGCAGATGAGTGGCTTTGGCGACCTGCCATGCACTATCGTTGGTCCTACCCCGATAGCCGTGCTCATTTGGCGCGCAGCATTGAGAGGCTGATGTTGCGCCTGCCCTCGTTTCTCAAGCCTTTCGGTCGGTTGTACATCGCGCAGCGCCAGCTCCAGATTTACATTCGCGGCGACGGGGTGCGACGCGCCAATCGAGAGGCCATTGAAGCCATCTACCATCGGACACTTCGGGCCCTTGATGCACTTTTGCAGACCCAAGACTATCTCGGTGGTGATCGGCCCAGCATCGTCGATTTCGGTTTTTACGCGTCGATGTGGCGCCATTTCGCGTTGGACCCTGATCCCGCCGCGATCATGCGGGAGACAGCGCCCAACGTTTATGCTTGGGTGGCGCGTGTTTGGGCGGCGCGTGCGGATGAGATTGGTGAGCGCTCCTTTAAGACGGTATCAAGCGCTGCTTGGAAGCCCGTTTGGCGCGATCTTCTTGCTGGATATCTTCCGTATCTCGATCAAAATGCGCAAGCCTATCGGAAGGGGCAGGCGCGTTTCGATGCGCTTGTCGACGGGGTCTTCTACCCGCGGCTGCCTGTGGTTCGCTATAGGGTGGCGTGCCGCGAGCAATTGCTGTTGGCTTGGCAAAGGTTGAGCGCTGAGCAACAGGCCCAAATTGGGGCGCTTCTTGACGAACCGGGCATCACCGCATGGTTTGTCGCGGCGGAGGCCATACCGTCTGGCCTCGATGAAGAATTCAACATGCCCCTCCAGGAACGCTATCGCGCGCCATCAGGAGTATACGGGCTCAAGACCTTCAACGGCACACCCTGGGATATGCACAAAGACGCGGTGAAACGCTAAGGTCGCTGCGCAACCCGCCGTTTGATTTCATCCATGATGACCCATAGTCTATCCTGTCCCCAGACATCCAAAGGCGGGTGATCGTCCGGCCCCTCTAGACGGAAACAGGGCACGCCCCAAAAATTCATCCCGGTTATGAGTTCGTCTTGGAAGCCAGCGACGACTGCACGCCATTCCTCCGATCCAAGATGGTTTTGTGCTTCTTGCCAATCGAGGCCAACAGCCTCAACCGCTGCTTGTAGACCTGTCATCTGATGAAGCGGCGCGGCTTGGCTGAACGCACGTCGCAGCAACTCTCCCAACAGTGCTTCATCAAGCCCCTTGGTCTTTGCCCATGGTAGAAGTGCGTAGGCATTGATGACGGGCGTGCCAATAGGCGGAAGGACTGGGCCGAAGGGTGCGCCAACGCGGTCGCCTTCCCTTTTGGTGTCGAACATAATGTAGCGAATCTTGTCGATGGTCGCGGGCACACCGCGCATGATCATGGGCAACACAGGCTTTGTGATCAAGTTGATCCCGCACGTTTCGCGTAGCGCGAGCGTTTGATCATAGACAATGGCTGTGTAAGGAGAATTCAAGGAAGCATAGAAGTGCAGCGTGAGCGCGCTCGCATCGACACCGGTCACATCGGGGGTCGGCCGCGTCACGATCAGACCATCAAGGTTCGGGCGAGAAGCGCCGTTTTCGGACAGATGCGCTTCCAAGTGATCCATCCGGTCTGCGCCCCAATACCATTCACCACTATAGTGGAACATCGCGCCCGAATAGTGCCGTAGTTTTTTCAAACGCTTGCATCCCTTGGTGACCATTTCCTCAGTCGCCCCGATGCCAGCCTTTGGAAAAGCTGCCAGTGCCTCACGATCGCCTTCCCAAACGGCCTTGCTGATCGCTGGTGCGCGGCTCGCAAACTCCGTTGGCGGCGTTGCAGCCAGAGATCGTTCTGCTTCTTTAAGAAGATCAGGAGGGGGAGTAATATGCGCCTGTGGTGGGAAGCTGACGCCATAGTCCTCGGCAATCAGCGTCGCATCTTGCCGTGCCCAGGCGGCGAGTTCGGTATAGAACGGTTGGCTTTTGCCGCCCGTGCCCCGGATCAGATGCGTTTTTAGATCGATGTTATACCGCTCTTGCAAGCTTGATAGCAATTGGACGGCAAGGTGGGAGTAGGGATCATCGGTCTGATGGAAATAGTCAACAGTGTGCCGCTCACCCCGTGTTCGGCGTCTCTCTTCTGCCTTCGCCCGTCGCGCTGATTGCCGTTTTGGATCGATATATCGGTTGATGAAGAACGCGCTGATCAGCCTAATGGCCAATGGGGGATTGCGCATACTGGCGGGATTCGAATGATCTTCCGGATCAGGAGTGTTGGTCACGGGATGAGCGCTTTCCATGGGTTTGGTTTTTTGCACGTGTTACAGGATAATCGCTCGCAGACCGACCCTTTCTTACAGCGCCTTGTGCCAGGTTTTAGCGTGCCAATTCTCTAAGGATCAGGTTCGCCTCAAGCTCAAAAGCATCAGTGCCCGGTGCTATCAACTCAACATGGCCAGCGCCGGCAACCTCGTGGTAGGAAGCCTCGCCGCCTGCGTCCAGAACGGCAGCTGTGAGTTGTCGGCCTAAGGCTGGCGGCGCAATGCGATCCAAGGATCCATTAACACTGATGATCGCAGCGTTTGGTGCGAAGAGTTCCGTAGGCGATGTATCAGCGAGGGGGTTTGGTCGGTGTTCGCTGGCGTTGCCGATGAGAAGGTCTTTGATATCAGCAAGACATGTTTTCAGGGTTACTGGTTCTGAGGCAGCGAGATCGGCAAGACCTCCAGAATTCACCACCGCGCCTAATGGCAGGGGATTATCCCGATAAAGAGGACTGTGTTGCGGAATCTTGCGTCGCGAGGCGGCCCACACCGCTAAATGCCCGCCTGCGGAGTGTCCAAAGGCGACCACGTGTCCATTGTCGAGGTTGTGGGTCTCTGCTGCGCCTGCCAGCATGTCCAGCGCTGCGGCCACATCGAGAAATGTGCCTGGGTACCCACCACTGGGCTCATCAACGCCCCGGTACTCAATGTTCCATACGGCCAGTCCGCGCTGACGCAAGTCTTCCGCGGCATAATTCATCAGTGTTCGGTCTGCGATCGACTTTTGCCAACAGCCGCCATGAATCATTGCCACCACCGGGTGCGGCCCTTCGCCTTGAGGGATCCAGAGGTCGATGACGCCCGCATCACCCTCGCGGTAGCGGATCGACGTTGAGGGCTGCGGTAATGGCCGTGCGGTGAGGTCGGGCCAAGTCATCGTGTCGTTGGATGTGGGCGGTGTGGGGGCGCCATCGGTTTCTCCACAGGCGGTGATCATCAACACGATCAAGCCAATCAGTCCCCAGCGTATCGCCATGGCTGTCCTCCAAACCCGCCAACCATAGTGTTGGAGCGGCGATCTGTCAGCTTCTCACTGGTCATCTTGCACGGCCTCAGGCAAACCCTGCGGATGACGCCTTTTGCGGTTCCATCGTCGCGGGCCGAAGCGGAAGCACGAGACCGCACCGACCCGCTGAGGTCCGCGCGTTCCGCCTTCGCCCTGCCGCCGGATAAGATCTACCTGGTGGGTCACTCCTTGGGCCCAGCAACCCATGCGGCCCTTGACCGAACACAGCACGCAGCAAGCAGCGCATGGGCTGAGGGCCTCGTTGGATCGTGGAACACGGCCGGTTGGATCGATATCCCTTCCCGTCTTGGGGAAAGGATTGCGCCGCTTCTTGGTGCAGCAGCGCATGATGTCGTGGTTTGCGACAGCGTTTCTGTGAACCTGTTTAAGCTTGCCGCAGCTGTCCTTCCCCTCGCACGCAGCGCCGTTTTCATGGTCGAGCAAGATGAGTTTCCGACCGATCAATATATCGCCGGCGGCCTGGCGCATCTGGCGGGTCAGCCCCTCCGACGGCTGAGCCGCGAGGCGAGCCTTCATGCTTTAAAAGAAGGTGGCATCCTGATTAAAAGCTTGGTGAGTTACCGTGACGGTCTCGTTGCTGATATGGCGGCTTATGAGGACGTCGCCAAAGAGGCTGGCGGTTTTGTTATCTGGGACCTTAGCCATGCCGTCGGCATCGTTCCCGTGGACCTTAAGGCGGCGGGCGCTCAGTTGGCGGTGGGATGCACGTATAAGTATCTGAACGGCGGTCCGGGCTCCCCGTCTTTCCTCTTTGTCCGTGATGAGATCGTCGAAACCCTCACGACACCACTTCCTGGCTGGCTCGGCCATCGCGAACCTTTCGCTTTTTCTCCGCACTACGAGCCAGCCGACGGTGCTTTGCGTTTCGTCGCTGGCACCCCAAGCATTTTGTCGTGCGCTGCCCTCGATGGGGCGCTTGATGCGTTTCAAGGGGTGAGCGTTCTGGAGCTTCACCGGAAAGCTGGGCAGCTTGGCGATCTTTGCATCGCGCGGGCGCAATCAATCGGCCTCGATGTGCGCTCACCCGTCGACGCGGCGCGACGCGGTGGGCATGTGAGCCTTGGTCATGAAGCTGGCTATCCCCTTGTTCGGGCGCTTGCTGAACGAGGGATCCAAGCCGACTTTCGCACGCCGGATACCATTCGTCTTGGCTTCTCTCCCTTGTTTCTTCGTTATGTCGACGTCTGGGACGCGATGGAGGCGCTTGACGTTATTGTGCGCGAGCGGCTTTGGGACGAGCCAAGGTTTCACCTTCGCGCGAAAGTGACATGAACCAACGCACGGAGGTGCGCGACGCCCTTCAACCCTTAATTCTAACGGTTATAAGTTCTGGAAAAAGCACGTAATGGAACCGTTATGGCCGCAGAAACGACCCGCCCACAGCCTGATGACCTTGATGCCTTTTGGCTTAAGGAGGCAGAGCGACTGGACTGGATCGAACCGCCGAAGACGGCGTCGGATGTGTCGTGGGATGAGGCGGATTTTCGGATTGGTTGGTTTGCAGACGGAGTGCTAAACGCGAGTGTCCAGTGTCTCGATCGGCACCTGGCGAGGCGCGGCGACAAGACTGCGATCCTTTGGGAGGGCGATGATCCATCCGTCAGCCTCAAGATTAGCTACCGCGAGGCGCATGCTGAGGTTTGCAGGATGGCCAATGTGCTCAAAGCGCGCGGTATAGGCCGTGGCGACCGAGTGATCCTCTACATGCCGATGGTACCAGAGGCCGCTTATGCCATGCTGGCATGCGCGAGGATCGGAGCCATTCACTCGGTGGTTTTTGGCGGTTTTAGTCCAGAAGCGCTCGCGAGCCGGATCGAAGATTGCGGTGCCGTCGCGGTGATCACGGCCGACGAGGGGCGGCGAGGCGGCAAAACAGTGCCGTTGAAGACAAATGTCGATGCAGCGATCGAACGGGCGGGCTCGGCTGGAGAGGCGGTGCGGCTGGTTTTGATGGTTGAGGTGACCGGCGGCGGTGCAGCATTCAGCCCTGGGCGAGATGTATGGTGGCATATCGGCCGCGATGATGTCTCCCCCGAGTGTGATCCGGAGCCTATGAACGCAGAGGATCCACTCTTCATTCTCTATACCTCGGGCTCAACGGGAAAACCCAAGGGCGTGGTTCATACGACCGGCGGGTATATGGTCTATGCGTCTTCCACCCATGACAGGGTTTTTGAGGTGGAAGACAATGATGTCTATTGGTGTACCGCAGATGTGGGTTGGGTGACGGGCCACAGCTATATTGTTTACGGACCACTTGCCAACGGCGTCACCACACTGATGTTCGAAGGCG
>JBCCBY010000167.1:0-6819 GCA_039033795.1 Pseudomonadota bacterium
GAGCTGTCATTGCTAAATGCTATCGTTCTGGAAGAACCCACGGGTGCGGAAGATCCCAGCGA
Source organism: Pseudomonadota bacterium (assembly GCA_039033795.1). Classification (GTDB taxonomy): domain Bacteria; phylum Pseudomonadota; class Alphaproteobacteria; order Caulobacterales; family Parvularculaceae; genus Parvularcula. The sequence continues at coordinate 63 of JBCCBY010000167.1, forward strand.
TACGGGCGCCGAACTCGTCTTTGATCACGTCAGAGGCCAGGCACGCGGCGTTCAAGCGCGCCTGCACCTCACCATTCCAAGCGGCGCGCAAGTCCAAGCCACCGCTGAGACCCACGGGATGCAACGCCTTTTTACGGATCTGCTTAAAAGGTTTGAAGATCCAAAAGGTGGCACACTGACACTTGGTGGTCTCGATGTGACCTCCATGGACGCTTTGGCCTTGAGACGAAGGGTCCGCGTGATTGATCGACCCAATCTGGTGGAGATGTCGATGCGCTCCTACCTCCAATTGGCCTGCAAGGAGGTCACATCAGCTGAAATGCTGGAGGTCTTGCGAATGGTCGGCCTCGATGTGGTCATCGAGGAACTAGAAGACGGTCTTGATACGAATATTTCTTCAACGGGTTGGCCACTTTCCGTTGGTGAAGCCATGCGGCTGAAATTGGCGGGAGCGTTGCTCGCTCGACCCAAAATGATCATCCTCAACCAGCTCTTTGATACCATCAAAAAGCATGAACTCCGCAACGCACTTGCCAGTCTGAAGGCAAAAGGCGCCGATGCCCCAACCGTGATCGTGTTCTCGAGCGGTCGGCATGATCTTGGGCTCGGCCATTACCTCCATCTCGGTCTAGAGAAACAGAGCCTTTTCGCAGACCACCCGTCCTATGCGGCCCTTCTCAATCTTCAGAGAAAATCGGACGATACCGTCCGGGATGTGTTGGAAGGAGTTTAGTCATGCCCTTCCGTGAACAACATATCCGCTATTTCAAAACACTCGACGGCATCAAAACACCGAATATAATCCGTGTGGTCGCTTTTATTCTCTCGGGCCTTTTCGTTTCGGTGGCGGCTTTTTTGCTGTTGACGCCTTGGGTCCAAACAACCGCTGGCACCGGTGTGGTAACAGCTCTTGATCCCAATGATCGCCCTCAAGAGATCAACGCCTTGGTCTCTGGTCGTATTGAACAATGGTACGTACGCGATGGTTCAATGGTTGAATCGGGCGACCCAATCTTAAAGATTGCAGACAACGATCCACAACTGATCGAACGCCTCACGGCAGAACAGCAACAGCTTCTCAATCAACGAAACGCAGCTGAGTCCGCGCTGGCCACCGCCCAACTGGATCTGAGAAGGATCGAAGAGCTATTGGGCGCTGGGCTTGCTGCACCGCGCGATCTGGAGCAGGCCCGTATCCGCATCGATGGCTTGAGATCAGATCTTGCAGCCGCCGAAGCCGCCCTCACCCGACAACAGGTCGATATTTCAAGGCAGTCACAGCAGCTTCTCCGTGCACCGCGGGATGGGACGATTCTGCGACTCAATGCCGGCGATTCAGCCACCACCGTTGCGGTCGGTGATCCTGTGGCAACCTTCCAGCCCGATGACGCCGTGCGTGTGGTGGAACTCTACCTCGACGGTCGCGATATCGCTTTGGTCCAGATCAATTCACCTGTGCAACTCGTCTTCGAAGGTTGGCCTGCGGTGCAATTTTCCGGATGGCCATCAATCGCCATTGGTGCTTTTGCGGGTAAAGTGTTGGCGATTGATCCTGTGGCACAAGCAAATGGTCAGTTCAGGGTCCTTGTGGCAGAAGACGAAGACGCCGCCACACCCTGGCCGGATGACCGTTTTATCAGATTCGGTGCTGCTGCGCGCGGATGGGTGATCCTAAGTCAAGTCAGTGTCGGCTATGAGTTATGGCGACAGCTGAATAATTTTCCTCCTGAATTTGTGGACCAAGGCAATGGAGGGACTGCACAGCCGTGAAGCCTCTTTTGTTCCTCGTTCCACTGCTTTTTCTGCCCGTCGCCCACGCCAACAATCCGCTTCTTCCTCAGACTGTGGCTCAGTCAACTGAAAGGCATTATCCTGAAATTCTCGCTGCCGCCGCCGAACGCCGTGCAGCGCTTGGCCGGCAACTGTCAGCCAGCGGTGCTTTTGATACACTCGTCGAGACCAAGGCGAGGGCACGCCTCGATGGCTTTTACTCAGGTGACACAGGCGAGGTGTCAGTCTCGCGGGCGCTCCGTCCCTTCGGTGCCGAGGTTTACGGAGGGTACCGCATAAGCCAAGGCGATTTTCCGATTTACGAAGATGAGGACTTCACTGATCAGGGCGGTGAAGTTAAAATTGGTGTGCTGTTTAACCTTTTGCGCAACCGCGCTATCGACAGCCGTCGGGCTGGGCTTCGAGAGGCCGACATTGATGTGTCTGCTGCGGAACTCGATGTGCTTCTGACCCAAATCGAGGTGCAGCAAAGAGCGCTCATATCCTATTGGCTCTGGGTCGCTAAGGGACGTGAGCTGAAAGCTTATCAGGATTTGCTGTCACTGGCAGAACGGCGGGATGCCGCGCTGCGGCGCGAGGTGGCGTCAGGCGCCCGCGCCCGCATTGTGCTCACAGAAAACGCGCAGAACGTGACGCGGCGTCAGGAGCTGGTCCGGCGCGCAGAACAAGATCTGACGCTTGCCGCCAACGGCCTTTCACTCTTTTTACGCGACCCTGTGGGCGAGCCGATCATTCCTGGTCCAAATCAATTACCCGAAACGTTACCGCTACCGCAAAATGGCGGAGGCATCGATACACGCGCACTGCTCGCAACACGGCCAGACCTCCAGCTTCTTAACCTGGCGCAACAACGCCTGGAGGTCCAAAGAGACCTGGCCAAGAACGATCTTCAACCGGAACTTCGCGTGGCTGTTGAGGCCGCTGATGACTTTGGGGCGCTCGGTCCTGGAGGGATCAGCCGTGACGAACGTGAAGTGATCGCTGGCGTTACGTTGTCGGTCCCCCTCGGCCGCCGGGATGCACGGGGGCGTCTTCGAGCGGCCGAAGCGGAAATCACTGCCGTCGAGCAGCGTCAACGTCTATTGCGTGATCAAATCGTCCGTGAGCTGCGGGATATCGTTGTCGAGCTAGAGACAGCGGAAGATCTTCTGACGTTGACCCGCCAAGAGACGGCCCAAGCGAATGCCCTGCGCGAAGCGGAACGATCCCGCTTTAGAAGCGGGGCCAGCGATTTCTTTTTGGTCAATCTCCGAGAGCAATCAGCGGCCAATGCGCAGGTTCGCCTGGCGGAAGCTGAGTTCAACTTGGCTGCTGCAACCCTGGCATTCCAAGCTGCGACTCTGGACCTCGAACGTTTACGGTCGGGCGCCTAAAAACCGGCTCTTGCCCTGAGCACAGAGTTTTCTACTCTAAGAACGTCCACGCGGGGGCTGCGCTCCTCTTAGGCCAATCGAAGAGGCGGTTTTGACCGAAACAAGAGTACAGCGCCAAAAAAGTATGAGGCGGACCAAGTCGAACCAACGTCCCGGCCCGCGCACGTCGCGATCAGAGCTCAGTCGCCAGCGGATCATTGATGCCGTGATTGCTCTCATTTTCCGCGGCCAATCACGCTTCGGCGCGGTCGATGTCGCGAAAGAAGCGCAGATGGGTCTGCGCACCGTGTTCAACCATTTCGATGATATGGACAGTCTGTACCGCGAAATGGATGCACAGGTGCACCAAAAGGTCCTTTTGCCAATCCTCCTCAGACCCTACCAGGCCACCGCGTGGCGGGACCAAATTGTGGAAGCGGCAGCCAGGCGGGCTGAGATCTGCGAGGCCTGTTTCCCCGCCGGTAAATTCGCGCGATCCATGCAGATCCATTCCGTCGCACTTCGTGAGTCAGTCGAACGGAGCCAAGCGTTGGAACGGTCCGCAATTGACGCACTCGTTCCGCAGGAATTACCCAATCGCGATGTTCTCGTCGGTGCGATCGATGTGACCCTGTCCTTTGAAAGCTGGACGCGTCTTCGCGACGGAGCGCAACTTGCCGAGGAGGACGCGCGCGACATATGGGAATTTACCACCCGATCACTGCTTGATCAGCACAGCCAGCTTTATCCGTGAACGTTGTACGCGGCCGCACGATGCGGCGTTACTGACTCGCAGAGCGTTCAGTCCTATCCCTCAGCCTTAGGTTTGCGTAGGGTCAAGCGATGGACGAACAAGCGCAGCTGAGGGCGCTCATCGACACGGCCGTCGATGGCATCTTGTCGATCTCTGCTGACGGTCGCTTGCGCCTCTACAACAAGGCATCAGAACGCATTTTCGGTTATAAAGAGCAAGAAGTCCTTGGCCAGACAATCGAAAAGCTGATGCCGCCCTCCTATAGTGAGCATCATCAAGAGTTTATCGACAGCTATCTCGCGGGAGGAGCGCCCAAGATCATCGGTGCAGGCCGCCAAGTTGAGGGCCTTCGCCGCGACGGCTCAGTTTTTCCCATGCACCTCTCGGTCGGCGAGTTTCGCGAAGAGGGAGAGCGATACTTTGTGGGAATCGTCCGGGATCTCTCCGAGGAGATCGCGGCGCAAGAACACAATCAAATGCTGCAAGAGCAACTGGAGATGATCAGTCGTTATTCGGCGGTCAACGAAATGGGCGCTGCCCTTGCCCATGAGTTGAACCAGCCGCTCACGGCAATTGAGCTGTTCCTTGCGGCAGCTGATCGACAACTGGGAAAAGATCCGGCGGCCGTGCGCGAGATTTTTCACCGGGTGCGTGAGGAGGCCGGTCGCGCGGGCAACATCGTCCGGCGTATTCGTGAAATGGTCGAACGCACCGATGGCGAACGGACGGTTTTTCGTCTCAATGAGGTGATTGAAAGCGCCGCGGATCTCTGCCGATTGGTCGATCGTAAAGGGCAAAGCATCCGACTTGGGAGCGTCACAGAAACTGATGTCTTTGGCGATCCAACCCAGATCAGGATGATCCTGGTCAACCTCATCAAGAACGCACTCGACGCAACCGATGGAATGGCCGACAGGCAGGTCTTGATCCATTTGACGGTGAAAGACCGAATACTGATTGATGTGATCGATAATGGTCCAGGCGTCAGTCCAGAATTCGTCGGCGCCCTGTTTGCGCCGTTCCTGACAACCAAGGAAAAGGGGCTGGGCATTGGTCTTTCTATTTGCAGGACCATTGCCGAAGGCCATGGCGGCAAACTGACCTATCGCCGCGCTGATCCCCATGCGGATAAACTGCCAGGTGCGGTGTTCACTTTGGAACTTCCGCGTCTTAGGGAGGCTGAAGGTGCGTGAGACGTTACGTATCGCCGTGGTGGATGATGACGACAGTGTGCGCGACAGCGCGATCTTGGTTCTTTCAGGATTGGCCCATGAAGCAGAAGGTTTTACCAGCGGCGATCACTTTTTGGCGGCTGGGGCGAACAAAGCTTGGTCAGCGGTTTTCCTCGATCTTAAAATGCCGGGCCGAACAGGCCTCGAAGTCCTTCAAGAATTGCAAGCTCGGCACAAAACACTGCCCTATCCCGTTCTGATGATCAGTGCCCATGGTGATATCCAAGTGGCTGTGCAGGCCATGAGGTTAGGCGCGTCCAGTTTCATCGAAAAACCCTTCACCGCTGACCAACTGACCGAGGCCGTCCTCGATGTGGCGAATCTCGGCGCTGTGCCCGATTCCCAAAGCCGGCTTTTGGACGAGCTCACACCCCGCGAACGAGAGGTGGCAGACCTATTGACCGAGGGTCTCAGCAACAAAGAGGTCGGGCGGGCGCTGGATTGCAGTCCCCGCACCATCGAAATTCATCGCGCACGGGTTTTAAAAAAGCTCGGCGTGCGCAACGTCGCTGGTCTTGTCCGTCTGATGGTCGACACGTCGTCGCGGTGATTTCGAGCAGCTTTTGAGTCAGCGCAAAGCTTTTCATGCCTGCTCCATTAAAGGGGCATCGTGACCGTTTCATCTGCACAGCCCTCTTTGGTCCGAGTCTTCATTGTCGAGGACGATCATGCTGTTCGCGAAGCGCTGTCCTTGTTGGTTGATTCCCTTGGTTGGCCGTGCAGCGCCTTTTCCAACGGGGAGCGCTTCCTGCAAATCGCCCGGCCTTGCTTCAAGGACGTTCTTATTCTGGATCTGGACCTACCTGGGATAAAGGGAACCGATATTGCAAAGACCCTCAAAATGCGGGGAGAAAGCCCATCGATCTACCTCATATCCGGGTTAAGACATGCGGCGTTCGAAGCGGGTGTGGCGCAGATCGAGCCGATTGCTGCGTTCCGTAAACCGCTCAACACAAGTGATCTGTTCAACACGGTCGTCGCCAACCATCCGCCCACCTTGTAAGGAATTCCCCTTACGTATCGGTCCGGATTTGCAGCAGCCTTTCGCCATGCCAACCTCTTCATCAAATGGAGAGTCCGATGGCTGTAACGACCCAGAGTTTCAAAAAACGCGGAACAATCTTTTCTGCCGGCGACGCCGCTGGGTCCTTACCTAAGCTCTTAAGCGGCGCTGTGATCATCTATGGTCTGTTGCCAGATGGTCGGCGACAGGTGCTCGATCTTGCGGGTCCCGGCGATTTTTTGCACTTCGAGACAAGCGGTGAAATCGATCATTATGCGGAAGCCTTGAACGCCTGCGATGTGGCTTACTATAAAGCAGAAGACCTCCTGGCGCATGTGGACACGGCGCAGTTCCTCTTAGAACAAATGCAAGAACGCCTGGCGATTGAACGTCGCCATATCACCATGCTGTCACGAAAATCGGCGGCCGAGCGGCTGGCTGACTTTATACAGCTTGTCGCCGATTGTCTCGGGCAGGACAAAGGCGAGTTGGATCTGCCCCTCACCCGCCAGCAGATTGCTGATTTCACAGGCTTGACGATTGAAACAGTGAGCCGGACCTTTGCCCAATGGGAGCGCGACGCCACGCTCACCAAGGTCGAAGGACAGCTTTACAAGATGAGCCC
>JBCCBY010000168.1:0-6811 GCA_039033795.1 Pseudomonadota bacterium
CCAATGAGGGTGGATGAGTTTAGCGACATGCCGATGGGAATGAACGGCAGCGTGGACAGGGCCAAACTGGTGGGAATCGAAATCATGATGAAGGCCGTGTCGGCCAAACAATCAGCCGGCTACGCCGTTTTGGTCTCACACGGATTGGTCACCTCTACGATCTCGACCGCCGGCTGCTCCATCGCCGGTTTGCTTCCAAGGAGGCAGCCGATGCCGTCGTCGTCCGCCTCGATCAAGCCCTTGGTCACCTGCGAGAGCCGATCACTCCTCTTCTTCCCCAGCCTCGCTTTGCTTGCCGGCGTCCTTGCGCTGAGCCCTTGATCTCCATCGAAAGCGTGCAGGCGGGCCTTCATCAACTCAGTGAGCGACTCGCGCAGCAATTGGCTGCAAGCGGACAAGGAGGACAGCGCTTCACTTTCCACGCATTCAGAGCCGATGGAACATCAGCCCTTGCCTCGATCGCCACCGCACGACCTGAGCGTTTAGCGGACAGAATCGCTTATCTGTTCCGTGAGCGGCTTGAGACTATTGATCCTGGGTTCGGCATCGACCTCCTGATGCTCAGTGCCCATCGCCTGGGGGCCATGGCCGAGAAGTCTGCTTTTCTGACCAGTACCATTGAGGGTGCAGGCTTTGATGAGCACGAGGCCTCTCTTTTGGCAGATAAAATCAACGCCCGCTTCGGTCAGACTGTTGCTACTGTTCGTATACCAAGAGAGAGCCATTGTCCTGAACGGGATGAAAGCACGGAGCCGTTTCAAGGCTCTTTCGCAGATCCAGGCTCCACGCGGCATAATCCGGGCCCACGCCCCTTGCGGCTGTTAACACAGCCCGAACCGCTCCAGGTCATGGCCGCTGTACCGGATGGCCCGCCTAAGCGTATGACCTGGCGCCGGGTCCCGCGGCGCATCATTAAAGCAGAGGGCCCTGAACGAGTCGCCCCGGAATGGTGGAAGCTTTCCGAGAAACGTGGCCGCACGCGCGACTATTACCGTATCGAAGATGACAAAGGACGGCGTTACTGGGTGTACCGTGATGGGCTTTATCATGATGGGCGAGGCAGTGAGCCGCAATGGTTTCTGCACGGATTTTTCTCATGATAACATCCTTTGCACCCTATGCAGAGTTGGGCGTCACCACCAATTTTTCTTTTCTCCAAGGGGCCTCACACCCCCATGAATTGGTTGAGCAAGCCAAGGCTCTTGGGCTTTCAGCTATTGGCATCGCCGACCGCAACACCCTTGCCGGGGTCGTCCGTGCCCATAGTGCAGCCAAAGACGTGGGCATCCCTTTGCGGATTGGGGCACGCCTTGCCCCCAAAGATGGCCCGGAGATCCTTTGCTATCCCCAAGACCGAGAGGCCTATGGCCGACTGTCGCGGCTGCTCTCACGTGGAAAGATGGGCGACACACCGAAGGGGGAATGCAGCTTTTCCTTACAAGACATCCAAGAGCACAGCGCAGGACAGCTTTTTATCGTCTTGCCCACGCATGATCTGGAGGCGTCGTTTCAGGATCAACTGCTAGCACTCACCCACTGGTGGCCTGGTCGCCTCTGGCTTGGGGCCGCTTATTGTTACCATGGCCGTAACCGCGAGCGCCTGGGTCAGTTGCACGATCTGTCGACCCGATGCGGCGCGCCCTTGGTGGCCATGAATGGTGTTCTCTACCACATCGCCGAACGTCGCCCCCTTCAAGATGTTCTCACCTGTATCCGGGAGGGCTGCGCCATCGATAAGGCAGGCTATCGTTTAGAAGCGCATGCGGAGCGCCATCTTAAACCACCCGAAGAGATGGCGCGCTTGTTCCGAGGCTATGAGGGCGCAATCGCAAACACACAAGCGATCGTCAGTGCCATCCACTTCTCTCTCGATGACCTTTCTTATTGCTACCCTGATGAGCCTGTGCCGCCAGGCCAGACACCGCAACAGCATCTGGAAAACCTGACCTGGCAAGGTGCATCATGGCGTTACCCGGAGGGTTTGTCGCTGTCTGTGCAAAAGCAGCTCAGAAAAGAGCTCGAACTGATTGAAGAACTCCGTGTCGCTCCTTATTTTTTAACAGTTCACGACATCGTCGCCTGGGCCCGGAAGCAAGCAATTCTCTGCCAAGGCCGAGGGTCTGCTGCGAATTCAGCTGTTTGTTTTTGCCTCGGCATTACCGAAGTGAACCCTGCAACATCGAGCATCCTTTTCGAGCGCTTCTTATCGCGAGAACGAAAAGAACCGCCTGATATCGACGTTGATTTTGAGCATGAGCGCCGCGAGGAGGTTATCCAATACGTCTACGAACGGTATGGCCGGCACCGCGCAGCCCTCACCGCCACAGTGATCAGCTATCGACCTCGCTCTGCCGTACGTGAAGTCTGTAAAGCCTTAGGCCTCAGTCAAGACATCGCCTCGAGTCTCGCTGGTACCGTGTGGGGAAGCTTTGGCAGTGACGTCAATGAAGATGATATGCGAAAAAAGGGGCTTGATCCGACAAACCCCACCCTACGCCTTGCCCTTATTCTCATCCGCCAACTGATCGGTTTTCCGCGCCACCTCTCTCAACACGTCGGTGGGTTTGTGCTCACACAAGGCCCGCTTACCGATACAGTGCCTATCGGTAACGCCGCTATGGAGGATAGGACATTCATCGAATGGGATAAGGACGATATCGATGCCCTGGGTATCATGAAGGTCGATGTCCTCGCCCTTGGCATGCTAACCTGTATTCGCAAGGCCTTTGCTCTCCTCAAGGAGCATAAAGAGATTGATTATGATATGTCCTCCCTTCCTCCTGAGGACCAGGCCACCTATGATATGCTCTGTGAGGGGGACAGTTTAGGTGTCTTTCAGGTGGAAAGCCGTGCTCAGATGAATATGCTTCCTCGGTTGCGGCCACGGGAGTTTTACGATCTTGTGATCGAGGTCGCCATTGTCCGCCCTGGTCCTATTCAAGGAGATATGGTTCATCCCTATCTGCGGCGACGTAAGAAAATTGAGGTTGCTGATTACCCAAGCCCCGACCCCAAACACGGGCCACCGGATGAGTTGGAGTCGATTCTTAAACGAACGCTCGGTGTCCCTCTGTTCCAAGAACAAGCCATGCAGATATCGATTGATGCCGCTAAGTTCACACCTGATGAGGCCAATGGGTTGCGCCGGGCTATGGCAACGTTTCGAAAGGTGGGGACGATCCAGAATTACCAAAACATGATGGTCGAACGCATGGTGAGCCGCGGGTATGAACGGGCTTTTGCGCAACGCTGCTTTGACCAAGTGAAGGGGTTTGGTGAATACGGATTTCCCGAAAGTCACGCAGCCAGTTTTGCGCTTTTGGTCTATGTGTCATCTTGGCTTAAATGCCATCACCCAGATATTTTCTGTGCTGCCCTTCTCAACAGCCAACCTATGGGATTTTACGCGCCCGCGCAAATCGTCCGGGATGCACAGGAACATGGTGTCAAGGTTTTGCCCGCTGATGTCAACGCCTCTGATTGGGATAATCTGATGGAACAACAAGGGGACGGATCGTTTGCGGTTCGCCTAGGGTTTCGTCAAATTGATGGTCTTTGTGGTGATCAAATTGATCAATTGATCGAGTGCCGAGGCCAAGGTTATCAAAGTCCAGCGGATTTGCGCCATAGGGCTAGACTGGAGCGACGGACCATCGAGCTTTTAGCAGCAGCAGATGCTTTTGGTTCTCTTGGTCTCTCTCGGCGCAATGCTCTATGGGCAACGCTTGGTGAACCGACCCAACAGCCCTTACCCCTTTTTGCAGGGACTGAACAGATTGATGATGAGACAATCAGTTTACCCGTTATGCCGCTTGCTGAAGAAGTGGTACAAGACTACCAAACCACAAGGCTTTCCCTCAAGTCACACCCTCTCAGCTTTCTTCGTGACCAGTATAAAACGAAAAATATCATCAGCACTTCGACAGCAGTGAATAAACCGAATGGGAGGTGGGTTCAAACGGTGGGACTTGTCCTTATACGCCAGAGGCCAGGCTCAGCGAATGGTGTTGTGTTTATCACCATTGAGGATGAAACCGGGGTTGCCAATCTCGTGGTTTGGCAAAAAGTCTTCCAGCGTTATCGCCCTGTGGTGATGGGTGCCCGCATTATCGAGGTGCATGGAACCGTCCAGCGGGCAGATAATGTCTGCCACATTGTCGCTCACCGATTGATTGATCGCACACAGGACATCAATTTGTTGTCAGAGGATGCACTTCAAGACCCACTCAAGGGTGTGCTTTGCCCAACAGATGAAGTGAGACGACCCATCCCCGAAACAGCACACGCTGCTCGCCACCCGCGCAGTGTCCGGATCATCCCGAAAAGCCGGGATTTTCACTGACGCGCACAACACCAATGCCTCATCAGCGCTCCTGCAAAATCTCTTCAACGCGAACCTTTGCTTCTTCGGTCCATGGACCGCGTACCTTGTTCAGCGCCTCGATAAGCTCCTCATTTTGGTGCCAAATAACGCCTGGTTTGACGTGCTCTGCAACCTCGCGCAGCACACGACGGTCCATTGCTTCAAGCTCCCGGACAACGCGCTCTGCCTTCTCTCGCGGAATGCCTAGTGCTTCGTAAGCTGATCGTGTGATCCGCAGCGAGCTATCATAAGTCTCACGAATGATATCTCGGCACCCCACTCCCCAGAGTTCGTAGACATGGGAACGGTCCACCGCCCTCGCAATCACATGCACCCGTGGATAATTTTGTACGATATAGCGTGTCAGGTTGGTGATCTGTTCCTTCCCATCGATGGCAACAATAACAACCTTGGCTGTTGCAATTCCCGCAGCACTCAGAAGATCTGGCCGCGTGGCATCACCAAAAAAAACCCGAAACCCAATCTTCCGCATCGCTTCAAGCTGTCCGGAGTTGTAATCGATGACCGTTGTATCAAAACCTGCCGTATCGACCATGTTTTGGATAATTGCGCCCATCCGACCACAACCAGCGACAATCACCGACGATTTTGTATCAATCTCATCTGCCTCCCGCTCCTGTTCGTCCGAACCACGCTTAGCGACAACTCTATCGTACAGTATAAAGAGGCCAGGTGTGGCCAACATAGTCAGGGCTATGACGAGTTGTAAGAGACTGGCTGTTTCCGCGGGCAGGACTTCGCTGGCCAGCGCAAAGGACAAAAGAACAAATCCAAACTCACCCGCTTGCGAGAGACCTAAGCCAAAAAGCCACTTGTCCGTTCCCGCCACACCGAAGAGCCGCGCAAGAACGAGAAGGACAGTCGCTTTCAATGTCATCACACCGATCGAAAGAGCCAAGACCATGCCAAAATTCTCGGACAGAAGACTAAAATTGATCCCTGCACCAACGGTAATGAAAAAGAGTCCAAGGAGCAAACCGCGAAAAGGATCGATATCTGCTTCGAGCTCGTGACGGTACTCACTGTTGGCGAGCACCACGCCAGCCAAGAACGTGCCGAGTGCGGGAGAAAGGCCCACCAACGACATCAACAGCGCAATCGAGATGACGATCAACAGCGCAGCAGCGGTAAAGAGCTCGCGAAGTTGTGCAGCCGCGACGAGCCGGAAAAGCGGTCGCGTCAGCACACTCCCGCCCACCAGCACAGCAATGATCGCGCCCAGTGTCACCAGACCTGCATGCCACCCCACCAGTCCATCCACCAGGCTGAGTGTTGGACCATGCGATCCCTCAGTACCCACAGCATGGGCACCGTCATGGGGCGTATGAGCATCGGTGGGCAACCCAACCACCGGCAACGCAAGCAGCGGCAAAAAAGCAAGAATTGGGATAACCGCTATATCTTGGAACAAGAGAACCGAGAAGCTCGCCTGCCCGCCATCGCTCCGCATCAGTCCTTTTTCATTGAGTGTCTGGAGCACGATCGCTGTCGATGAAAGAGCGAGAATTAAACCGATCGTCAGCGCTGTTTGCCATGGAAAGTCGAACAAGTAGGCGACACCAGCAAGAGCAGCGGCGCTCAGCATCACCTGCCCTCCTCCAAGTCCAAGGAGACGGCCGCGCATCGACCACAAAACCGGCGGTTCAAGCTCCAGCCCCACCAAGAACAGCATCATCACGACACCAAACTCAGCAAAGTGCTGGACCGCCACCACATCAACGCTGAGGGCGCTCAGAAGGGGGCTAATAGCGATGCCGGCAATCAGGTAACCGAGCACGGACCCTAAACCAAGGCGGGCCGCTATCGGCACCGCAAACACCCCCGCGGCAAGAAAGATGAAGGAGATCAAAAAGACATCGGTCATGCTGTCCTCTACGCAACGCAATTGGCCTTCCGTTCAAATATATAGCACAGAGGGTTCAGAAGTCCTGCCTCCGCACACGGAGAGGCGGCAGGATCTGTGATCAAGAGCGCGCTAACGTTTGCGAGTGGCGACAGGATCCACTACACCCTCCTCGCATTTGGGATCGTTTAGGGCAAAGCACATGATGGTTGATCATTTCCATGGGCCGCGAGTCCTTGCGATTGCTGGCGGGAGTTGTTCGGGCAAGACGACACTTTCGAGAAGCACTTCGCCATCGTAGTGGCGCTTCATATCAAAGCCGAACGGAATGTCAGGTGCCCCTTCGATGTGAAAAGGTCCCATGACCGATGACGATGTTCCACCTGGGACAGTGTTTATCATGTCGACGAGTGACGACATGCCAAGCACATCGCTGAGCAGAATGAACTCGTGCCGCTCCTTGTCGGTGAACTCGGTCATGCGTTCGAGAAACTGAATACCCTGGAACCACTCAGCGTGGGTGAGGTTCACCTCTTTCGCAAAGGCATGAAGGTGACTTGCAAGACTGCGCATGATTTCGATCA
>JBCCBY010000169.1:0-6787 GCA_039033795.1 Pseudomonadota bacterium
CACAAACTCAACATCTCCACTCGTTTTCCGGTCGGTGTTAATGTCAAGGTGGGTGACCTTAAAGCACTGAAGAAGGAATTCCGGAACGGAGACTGTTATAGTAACAATCAAATACCAATATACTATTCGATCGTCCAAATTTTGAATGCATATGAACAAATCGCAACTGGAGTCTTGGCTGATCATCTAGACGAAGGCGTTATTAAAGATTTCCTTGGCCCACGAATGAAGCGCGCGGTGGCGTCCAAGTTTAGGCCGGTGATCGAGGACTCACGGGCGCTTAACGACTTTGGCGAGCGCGCGACAACATTTGAAGCGATCGCGATCCTTATGAAACGTTGGTACGACATTGATTTTGACCGCACGTGAGGCCTGATCGCTGACGCCGCGTTGTGGGCTGTTCAGCGCTAACATTACCGCTATCTCCCCGCCATGGCATACGACACTCCCCTCCCCGCCTCCGCCCAAGAGCAAGTTTTCACCGAGGCGCGCACGCGCAATGGTTGGCTGGATAAGCCGGTCACGGATGAACAGATCGAGGCGATTTACGACCTCATGAAATGGGGTCCGACCTCGGCGAATTGTCAGCCCATGCGCACGCTTTTCCTCCGTACACCTGAGGCCAAGGACAAGCTCAAACCCCTCCTCATGGAAGGGAACCAAGCCAAAGCGATGGAGGCCCCGGTGGTGGCGATCATCGGCCATGAGATGGAATTCTACGAAGAGCTGCCTGAGCAGTTCCCCCACACCGACGCCAAGGCCTGGTTTGTCGGCAATGAGGCGCTGATCGAGGAAACCGCGATCCGCAACGGCACGCTCCAGGGCGCTTACCTGATGATCGCGGCCCGGATGATGGGCCTTGATTGTGGGCCGATGTCTGGCTTCGATAAATCGGGTGTCGATCAAGCCTTCTTTGCGGGCACCACGATCAAGTCGAACTGGATCTGCACCATGGGCTATGGCAGTGACAAGGATCTGTTCCCGCGCAGCCCTCGGCTGGCTTTTGAGAAAGCGGCCACGCTCCTATAGCTATCCTTGCCCTCGATACCTGCCTTTCCGCTCTCACCATCGCTTTAGAGACTGACCGTGGAGAGGTCGTTTCGATCTCGGAAGAGATTGGGGTCGGTCATGCGGAAAGGGTGGCGCCGCGCTGTATGACGCTGTTGGACGAGGCAGGGATCAAGGCCTCGGCCCTGACCCGCATTGGCGTCACCACCGGTCCTGGTTCTTTTATGGGGCAGCGGGTTGGCATCGCCTTTGCCAAGGGTCTTGCGCTCGGCTCGGGCGCCGCCACGGTGCCCATGACGACGCTGGAGGCGCTCGCCGCTGGCGAACAAGGACCCTCACTTGTGCTTCTCGATGCCCGTCGGGGTCAGGTCTATGTCCAGGCTTTTGCCGCTGATGGGACGGCGGCCAGTGATGCGCGCCTTGTCTCCTATGAGGAGGGGAAAGCGCTTTTGGATCGGGGCCACCCACCGCTTGGCACGGGCGTGCTGGCCGTTGATCCAGCCCACAAGCCCCCCCAGCGCCTCGTTCCCTCGTCCTCAACGCTTTTGGCGCTGACCAAGGACAAGCCAGCGGCGCCTCTGAAAACTCTTTACTTGCGGGCGCCGGACGCCAAACCCCCGGCTCACGCTCCCCTGTGACGGTGCGGCAAGCCGATAAGAGCGATGCCCCGGCGCTCGCCCGCTTGCACACGGCTCTCTTTCCACAGCGGCCGTGGGACACGCAGTTTTGGGAATCGTCGATCGGGCGGGCCTCCGATTGCGCGTTTGTGACCGGTGAACCGGCGCGGGGCTTTGCCTTGATCAGGGCGGCGGCAGGCGAAGCGGAGCTTCTGACGATTGGCACGACGGCGCCAAGAAACGGCGACGGCAGGGCGCTGCTGGCCGCCGCGGCGCTGTCTTCGCTCGACTTAGGCGCAGAACGCTTGTTTCTCGAAGTAAGCTCCCGCAATAGGGGCGCTCTCAGGCTCTACCAACGGGTTGGCTTCGTTCGCCTGGCCCTGCGCCCAGCCTATTATTCCGATGGTTCAGACGCCGAGGTGATGGCGCTGGACCTTTGTCCGCAGGAGGATTGATCGATGGATCGTTTAGAGAAGCTCTGCGCAGAAAAGGGTCTGCGGATGACCGATCAACGGCGCGTGATTGCGCGTGTGATCTCAGCCGCAGAAGACCACCCCGACGTTGAAGAGATTCATCGGCGCGCGTCCGAAATCGACAACCGTATTTCGATTGCCACGGTTTACCGCACCATGCGTCTCTTGGAAGACTACAAGGTCGTTGAGCGTCATGACTTTCAAGACGGCCATGGCCGTGCGCGCTATGAGGAGGTGGGCGCTGAGCACCATGACCACCTCATCAACGTCAAAAATGGCGAGGTTATCGAGTTCGTGAGTGAAGAGATCGAAAAGCTGCAGGAGAAAATCGCTCGGGAGCACGGCTTCCGTTTGATTGACCATCGGCTCGAACTCTATGGTGTGCCTATGGAGGAGGACTCCTAAGGCCTGCTTTTGCGTTGAGATCGCCTCTTTCTGCCGCTATTCTTTGGCATCGGGGAAAAGTGACATTTGGGGTTCAATGCTATGCTTCGCGGGTTGGTGACCGTCCTTATTGCCTTGATCGGCTTCTATTTTAGCTGGGAGTCGCGCCGGGCTGATAATTATCAGGCCGTGGCTGATTTGGCCCTCAGCAGCGATCCCAATGTCGCGGCGACGGCGGCTGAGACCATCGAAGTGATGACCATCGGCTGCGGCGGCGATGTGGCCACCGACCTGCAGAAACAACGGTTGAGCGATATTTTGTGCCCGCTGAGCACGCACCACCGTTTCATTTTGACCAACATGATCAGTGCCCTCGACGAGGCGGATAGCAACACCATGAGCGGCGGCCAAATGGTGTCCACACCCTCCGATCCGCGGCCGATTGACAGCCAGATGACCGAGCGCCGCAGCCGGACAGTCACCGACGCTGTCGTCGCCGAAGCACCGACCACGCGCGAGCGCGCCCTTCCCGCGCCCGTTGAGAGTCCTGGTCGCCTGTTGTCCAGGATCAATGATCAGTCGCGCAATGTGCGGCGCGGCGCCGTCGCTGAACTGGAGCGCAACAGCTTAGATGACGATGCTGTGGTGGATGCCCTGATTGATCAGCTCGAAGACCCCGGATTGCTGTCGGAGCTCACCATTCAAGGCCGTTTCAACGTGGTTTATCTTCTCAACCAAGCGCCCGACTCGATGTGGGAATCAGAAGAGCGGGTTGATCGTTGCCTGGCGGCCATTGATGAGATGTTTGTCCGCGAGCGCGCCGGCCGGATCAAGCTCGGCGATCAAACGCGGGCTGAGCTCAACACGCTTCGGCGTCGTTTGCAGGCGATGGATGGCTCCAGCATGCGCATGCGCGCATCGCAGCCTTAGTCCGCTCGTCCCTGGTCGCAAGGATTGGCCGCGTTACGGGTCCCGTGAGCCCCTTCGGTCTTCCTCGTTCAATGGCTGACCGCTCAATAATCGGTGCGATGATCATCGAGACACCAAGTGATTAGGGGTTTGAAAAACCCCGGCCATACCAATTCCGACAAACGGTATGGCCGGGATCATAGGCAAAAATACTTATATAAAACAATATGTTATCAGGTCATACCCCAAAAAGGGTGATGGCCATTAGTTGAGCGCGGCGGCACCCATGTCCGAAGCATCGCCTTCGGGGCTGAGCGATTTCAACAGCGCCGACATCGAGTGGCGGTTGACCGTCCAAGACGGTGCGGGGATTTCAATCACGCTGCCAACATGCCCGCCGCCCCAATAGGAGCTGCTGACGGGGTCATAGGGAAGGCGAAAGTTAATGCCCGTTTCTGGCTTAACGTTACCAATGGCGGCCTGGCGGGTTTTGGTGGATGCGATATACGCAACGACACCGAGAAGCCCGCCCCCCGCCACCGCGGCCGCGGCGGTCGCCATCGCCCGCGCGCCGGTGCTGGCCCAACTTGCCGCCATGTTGGTGGCCATGGGCGGTGCGTTGAAGGAGATGAAAGGCACATCCTCGTAACCGAGGATCTGGCAAAGCGCGCCGCCAAGCGAATGGCCGGTCATTAAAATCGGGCGCCCACCTTCATAGGCTCGAAAGAGCAGCTTACGCGCATCCTTTTCCTGCTCCGGCAACCACCCTGTTGCGAGTTGTAAGTCACTGACAACGGCGTCCCTTAGCGAGTCGGTTCCCGCAAAGGAGACCACGCGAAAGCCTGGGACATCATAAATTGCGCCGCTAAAATCTGTTGTCGGATTGTTCTGGTAGTGAACCCTGTTGAAGGGCGCTTCACTGTTCGCGTTATAAACGTCGTCTGCGAGCTGAGCGATGTTGTAAATGGTCGTCGGCAAAGGGACCTCCTCGTCATCGAATGGCCCATTGTCTCGCGAAAACGCGGTTTAGGGAATGCTCGACGGCAGTCGGACATTAAAATGTTCGAAGTCAACTCATTTTTTGGTGTGTCGTGTACGGCGCATGAGGTACTCTTCATCGGCATGCTGCCCAACCATAAAGTGATATTCGTGAAATATTTCAAAATGATATCGTTTGTAAAGCCTTTGAGCTGCGAGATTTTCGGAGAACACGCTCAGATAAATGTGCTCGAACGTCGCATCGAGAAATTCCAGGGCCTGTTCGAGCAGCCGCACGCCCAAGCCGAAGCCTTGGTGGGACTGTCGAATATAAAGCCGGCCGAGTTCGCCTGCGTTGGGGGGTTGATCGGGGACGGGCAAGTGACATGGCCCGGCTGATGCAAAGCCGACCGCGTTCCCATCTTTGGTGCGGGCGATCCAGATTTTCGACCTGGGGTTGTTGATCGCTTTTCTGTACGCGTCCTGACTATGGTTCTCTGATAGAAATGCATGCAGATCACTCTCGCGGTACATATGGCCAAAGGATTCAACGAACGTCTCGGATCCGAGCCGCGCGAGGTCTTTTGAATCCTCGATTGTCGCTATACTGATCATCGTCTGCGGGTGGTCTGCCATGGCCCGTTCATCGCGCCCGTTGGACCTGGCGTCAATTTGCGCTGCACAAAACCTGCGACATGCGGCCCGGCTCTTATTGTGGAGAAGCGCTCTGGTTCTTACCCTCTTGGTGGGACAAGGAGCTTCGACGGGTCATGGACAACGACGTTGACGAACGCATTCCGCAAGGGGGCACCACCTTGGTGGCTGTCTTTGGTCTGCCAGGGGCGGTGCTCGGCCTCTTGGGCTATGTCGCCATCGATGCCTTCGACCACGAGCTGATCTCGGAGCGCCTGGCAACAGCGTTACTCTTCGGGCTTCTTTTTGGTTCCGGAACGTATTTGCTGACGGTGCTGAGGGGCCAGGTGGTGCGCAGCGCATTGTCCGCCCTCGTGATGGGATTGATCACCGGGGCGCTCACTTGGTTGTCGCCGATGAACGAGTCCTATGAGGCCTCGGCGGCGCTGATTTCATTCTTGGCGAATGGCGTTCTGGTGACGGTGTCGCTGCCGTTCTTGCGGGCCCGCTCGCGCGGCGCGGCGCTTAATCACTACCCCACGCTTTACGCCGATGCGTGGAACATCCCGGTGATCGTTGGCGTGGCGCAGCTCTTTGTGCTGGCCGGTGTCGCCTTGGCGGCCCTGGTGGCGGCGCTGTTTGTCTTTGTCGGGCTGCCATTCCTGCGGGATCTCATGGAGCAGCCCTGGTTTATTGCCGGGTTCTTGGGCCTGTTGCAGGCCGTCGGTGTGGGGGTCACGCGGCAACGCGAAGCAGCCATTTTGGCGGCCCGCGGCATCAAAATGGCCCTTTTGCGGGTGGCAGCCCCGATCTTTGCGGCATCGATCACGGTCTTTGTCGTGGCGGTGATGCTGCGCGGCTTCGGCTCGCTCCTCGGTGATCTATCGCCCATGGCGACGCTGACGGCGTCGGCGATTGTCGCGATCATCATGATCAACGCGATCGTGGCTGACCGAGGCCGACCCGAGGGGGCGCTCTTTGGCGCGACGGCGCGACTGCTCGGCGTGCTTTTGCTCTTTTTGATGAGCCTTGCGGTTTACGGGCTTTATATGCGGGTCGCGGTGGAGGGGTGGACGCCGAACCGAATCCACGCAGCGATCATGGTCATCATTGTGGGCCTTTATGCGCCGATCTACGCGGCGGCGGCACTGTCAGAGCAATGGGTGGTCCTGCGCCAGGGCAACATTGCGGTCTCGGCGCTCCTCATCCTGATCGCGGTGCTCGTGCAAACACCGGTCTATGCACCGCGCGATTGGTCGGCTGTTTCGCAGCTGGAACAAATCCTCAATGACCCTGAGGGAACGACAGGTGCCGACATCCGGTACCTGCGCGATCGCCTGGGGCCCATGGGTCAGAAGGTGGTGGAGCAGCTCACGGCCACCCCGCCTGTTGGAATTTAGGATCCCTACGCTTTGGCGGTGGGCTTCGTCGTTGTTGCCCTGCGCTTTTCGAGATCACCCCCGCTACAAACCGAGCGACTCCGACACACCTGAGCAACATGCAATAAAGTCGCGAGGTTGTTGAGCCTGTTGGCAACGTCCGGGTGGTCTGCACCAAGGGCCTTTTCGGTTGCAGCGATGGCTCGCTGGTAAAGCGACTTGGCCTCGTCGTAGTTACCCTGTGAGATTGCCATCACAGATAACACGGCTAGCTCAAAGCGACACACCTGAGCCTGCAACAAACCAGCGAGGTTGTTTAACGACGTGGCAAGGTTCGGGTGCTCTGCGCCGAGCGTCTTCTCGTCGATCGCGACGGCTCGCTCGAAGAGCGGTTTGGCCTCGTCGA
>JBCCBY010000170.1:0-6755 GCA_039033795.1 Pseudomonadota bacterium
GAGCGTCCTCTCGCTCGCAGGTTGGAATCCATGTAGGAGCGTAGAGTGTATCTGCTAGCCTGAGCCCTTCGATCTTACCGGGGTGACCATCGACGCCATGGGGATCAGCAATCGTCCGGCCAAGCATTTGGTAACCGCCGCAGAGCCCCAGAAGACGACCACCAGCCCGTGTATGGGCAATGATGTCGTGATCCCAACCTTGCTCTCTCAACAACGTCAAATCACCAATGGTCGACTTCGTTCCAAAGAGAATAACGACATCTGCATCGCGCGGAAGAGGATGGCCTGGACGGACCCACTGAAAGTCAACGCCGGGCTCCATCTTTAAAGGATCCGCGTCATCGAAATTCGCCATACGGGAGAGCATCGGTGCAATGACTTTGAGGGTGCTGCTTTGCGTTTCGTGAGGACGCTCAAGAGCCACTGCGTCCTCTGCAGGCAGACGATTGGCGGATGGGAGCCAAGGAACAACACCCAGGCAGGGCCAACCCGTGCGCTCCTCGATGGTGGTGACGCCATCCTCAAAGAGTGTGACATCGCCGCGAAACTTATTGACAAGAAAGCTTGTTACCATCGCTGCATCAGCGTGCTCCATGACCATCTTGGTTCCAACCAAGCTTGCGATCACACCGCCGCGATCGATATCACCAATAAGACAGACAGGAATACCGGCATGGCGTGCAAAACCCATATTGGCGATATCGCCTCGTCGGAGATTGGTTTCGGCGGGGCTGCCAGCGCCTTCGATGAGAACAAGGTCAAAGCGCGAGGCGAGACGCTCAAAACTCTCCATCACAGGAACCATCAAGCGCTCTCGCGATCTCATATAGGTCTTGGCCTCGAATGCCTCGAGTGGACGTCCCTGGACCACCACCTGCGCGGTGCGATCACTTTCGGGTTTAAGCAGCACGGGATTCATATCCGTATGAGGATCTAGTTCAGCTGCTTGCGCCTGAAAGGCTTGTGCGCGACCGATTTCCCCGCCCGATGGACAAGCCGCTGCGTTGTTGGACATGTTCTGCGGTTTGAAGGGCGCCACCGACAGGCCCCGCCTTGTAGCCAGTCGGCAGAACGCCGCTGTCAGGAGGGATTTTCCAACATCTGACCCCGTTCCTTGGAACATGAGCGCTCTGGCGGTCACAGCGCGCTTTCCATCTCTATACGGTTTCCTTCGATGGTTGCGCGAATTCCGTAGATATCCTCTAAGCGTTCTGCCGTCAGTGTCTCGTCGGGAGGGCCATCAGCGATAAGGCGGCCCTCTTTCATCCATATAAGCCGCGATGCATAACGCACCGCAAGCTGAATATCATGAAGAACAACAAGAGCCCCGCCTCCATTGGCCACAAATGAGCGGATGAGATCCAACACCCCGAATTGATGGCGCGGATCAAGTGCGGCGGTGGGCTCATCGGCAACGAGGAGTGGAGCCTCAGCCGCGAAAGCCCGAGCGCAGTGCATCCGTGCACGTTCACCGCCGGATAGGGTGTCCACGGTACGGTGGGCCAGTCGATCAAGATCGCACGCCAGGATCGCTTTTTCGACCGCGTCTTTGTCCGACTGGTTCAAGCGTCCCAGTGATGTTCCGTGGCTGAACCGTCCCAGTGCAACCACGTCCCAGACCCTCGCAGGCCATGCGAGGGGTCTGTCTTGGGGCAGATAGGCAATCTTCCTGGCGCGAGCGATGGGGTTGAGCGCGGCGATTGGGGTATGGTCGAGGAGCGCGCTGCCTTTGGCTGTTTTTTCAAGGCCCAATGACGCTCGAATAAGGGTGGTTTTGCCAGCACCATTTGGGCCAAGCAGCGCGACCAGCTCTCCTCCACGTAGTGAAAAGCACGCTTGGTCCACCAAGGTCGTGTCTTTGGTTTTGACACTGAGTTGATGAACAACCAATTCAGTCATTGACGGCCCGCCTTTGAACGGCAATCCAAACAAATGCAGGTGCACCGATGATCGCTGCGACAACACCGAGCTTTAGCTCATTGTCAGTAGGAAGAACACGTATACCGATATCAGCAAGGACAAGAACAAAGCCGGCAAGAAGCGCTGATGGCACAAGAGAACGAGCTGGATCGTGATCGACCAGCGGACGCACCAGATGTGGAGCAACGATTCCGATAAAACCGATCGCCCCCCCCAGTGCGACAGATGCCCCGGTGGCAAGGCCCGCACCAAGAACGGTGAAGAGCCTTTGGCGCTGAAGATCGAGCCCAACACCGCTGGCGGCTTCCTCTCCGAGGGTCAGCACCGACAAACCTCGACGCTGCCAAAGAAGGATTGCGGCACCGGCCAGCATGAATGGGGCGGTCAACGCAATGTCTTGGAAGCTTCGATTGGCCACGGTCCCAAGCATCCAGTTGATCATATCAGACAGGGAGAAGGGGTTCGGGGCTAAATTCATGAGCAAACTCATCGTCGCGCCAGCAAAGCTTGAAAGACCAACCCCTATTAAGATCAGCGTGATGACCGAAGGCGTACGCATCGCTGCGAGCGTTAGAAGGCCCGTTGCGATCAGTGCTCCGATGATTGCTGCAATTGGTAAAGCCCAAGGGCTTGCTGAAACGATGCCGTAGTAAAGCGCAAAGGTCGCAAACAGCGAAGCGCTCGCCGACACACCGAGCACGCCGGGCTCGGCCAATGGATTGCGAAGAAGGCCTTGCAGTGCGGCGCCGCTGATGCCCAAGGCTGCGCCGACCAGGTAAGCGGCGAGAGCACGGGGAAGGCGAATGGCCCAAACAACGAGCTGGTCGCCTTCGCTTGCTCCTCCGACCAAGGCGACAAGCACCCGGCTCGCGGGAAGCGGCGTCGATCCAATAAGGCAGGCCAGTGCGATGGCGATCAGTCCCGCCAGTGCCAGGCCAGGCACGAGCAAGCGCTGGCCGGTCACGGCTGCGCAGCGTCCGCCAGCGCTTCGACGGCTTCGATGAGGAACCAACCCCCGCAGGCCGTCCACGCTCCCTCAATCGGGACAACATCTGCGTTTTCCAATTGCGCGCGCGCCACGGGATGGCGAGACGGACTCCAGGCGTCGGGATGGTTGGTGCGCGTCCCAAAAAAAGCTGCCGCCACGAGCTCCGGCTGCTCATACGCCAAGCGTTCGAGGGGCAACGAACGCCAGCCACGGTCTTTTTGAAAGTTGGAAAGGCCAGCGGCGAGGATCAGCTCATGGACCAAGGACCCAGGCCCCGTTGTCACCCCCGCCGGGGTCATATAGAGCGTGTTGACGGAACGATCCGACGCGCTGATTGCGTCTAAGCGTCGGTGCATGTCCTCAACAATCGCGTCCCCTTCCATCGTTGCGCCCAGTGCTGACGACATTCGTTCGATGTTGATCATCACATCGTCGATGGTGTTGGTCCATCCAACATTGAGAACAGGGATACCCGCCCGTTCGAAGAACGCGGCCGCGGCGGGCCCACCACCATAGGTGCGCACCACAAGATCGGGCTCAGCAATGAGCACATCCTCAGCCACCGGACGGATGGTTGGGATACCAATTGCTGCTTCTCTCATATAAGAGAAATCAGCGGCGGCGTCGGGGGAGACAGCAAGGATGTCCTGCCGATCGGCGAATTTGAGAACGAATTGATCGGCGCAATAGTCCAGGCTTACGATCCGTGCTGGCCGTTCTTCTGTTGCGGTTGTCTTCGCGGGAGAATTGCAAGATGTCAGGCCGCCCAACACCGCGGCGGCAGCGCAGAGCGCTGCCGCTTGAAGGATGGAGGTCACCCCCTTGGCCACTAGAACCGCGTCCTCACGCCGCCAAATGCTGATAGCGGTGCTGTACCATAACCAAAATTGTCTTGGTAGTCAGCATCGGTCGCGTTTTCGACTCTCACGAACAGTTCAACCTTGTCATTAAGCGCATATTGACCTCGCACACTGATCAGTGTGAAGGCGTCCAGCGTGTTCGAGCCATCAAGTTCGGAGCCGTTGTAATTCACGCCCAACGACAACGTCAGTCTTTCCGTTGCTTGGGCTGCGAGCTCCGCGTTCAATCGATGATCAGGCTGATTGAGCGCTACGTTTGTTGTTGTGACATTTGTTGCATCAACATAGGTGTACGCACCGCGGAACGTCAGCCAATCATAAACATCAGCATCAAGAGCGATCTCGACACCCTTGCTTTCAAACTCCTGCACGTTGACAAAGGTGAAGGCGCCCAAATCAAAAGCGATGAGATCGTCGATCGATTGATCGAAATAGGTGGTCGTCAATCGCACGCGACCATTGGCAAGAGGTTGTTCCAATCCAACATCCCAGCCTTCGCTAAATTCAGCGAAAAGATCAGGGTTGAAGCCAAGTTCACCGGCGGTCGGCGCCCGAAAACCCTCAGAAAAACTCCCGCGAAGGATCGTCCCTAGTGTTGGAACAGTGAACGCGGCCGAGGCGCTGAAGGTGGTTTCTGAACCAAACTCATCACTCGAATCATAGCGTGCACCGACATTCAGTGTTAGGTTATCCAAGAAATCGAGCTGGATTAATCCAAAACCGCTGGTGGTTTTGATCTCTTGGTTTCCGCCAAAGCCAACGGTGACCTCTGATTCTTGAACGTCGTACTCGGCACCGCCGACAAGGCTTAAACCCTCCGCGGCCTTAAGGGTGCCCTGATATTCATAGGAGATCCGTGTACCAAGCGCATCAAATGATGTCATCCCATCAGTCAGGTTCAATCGATCATTACGAAGATAGGTGACACCGACTTTATTCTCGAAAACTCCCTCAACGGCGGTGTGGGTTGCAAAGCCAGCGATGGTCAGCTCTTCGGTCTCGCCGACCTCGTCGCCGTCCACAGGCCTCCCGCCGGAAAAGCTGTCGAACTCGTTTTCGCTGTCTTGATAACGCGCCACCACGTCGAATCGGAGAGCGTCAGTTGGCTGATAGCGACCTTTGGTGGAGATCGTCAGGTTATCAAAACCGTCATCCTCGGTGTTACCTGCCGCTTCGTCTGCTGAAGAAAACCCATTGGTTGTCATCGCGTTGACCGAAACCCGTCCCGAGGCGGTCTGACTACCGCCGTAAATGCTGGCACCAGCGCGCACCAAATCAAACGAACCTAGCTCAAGGAGCGCGTCACCGCCAAAACCCTCACGACCATCTTTGGTGATAATATTGATGACGCCGCCAATGGCATCGGATCCATAGAGGGTAGATTGGGCACCACGGATGACCTCGACACGCTGAATATCGGATGCGTTAAAATTAGCAAAATCAAAGCCATTACCGAAGGAGGAGGGGTCGTTAACCACCACGCCGTCTTGTACAACCAAGGTCTGGTCACTATCCAAACCGCGGATCGACACTGTTGCGGCGCTACCGAAACTACCGGTACGGAGGATTTGTATCCCCGGAACTGCAGCCAGAGCATCATAGAGAAACTGTTGCTGGCGCAGCTCAATGTCTGCACCAGTCAGCACAGTGACAGAGCGCCCGACCTGATCAAGGGGAGTTGGTAGGCGTGTGCCGGTCACAATAACCACATCCGATGACGGCGATTGCTCGTCAGATGTCTGAGCGCTTGCGGGGAGGGCGGTGAGCGACGTGATGGCGGTGATCAAGACCGCCGGCGATATGAATGACTGTGCGCAACGCATGTCTTTTCCTTTTGCGCCTGCCGCCCGTTTGCAGCGCGCTTGGTGCAACGACAATGAAGGTCACGCGGCCGAAACCGGGCGGGCTGACCCCATGGATTGTCGCTGCTAAGGAGAGGCGTTGGCCTTCCCGCCCGCTGAGAACTCTTCCCGGCCTCCGGACGAACGACGCGATGGCAGGTTTCCTGACTTACCGATCATCGCTCGCGGCCGCCTTCCCAGCGCTCGGCCTTGCGGCGTCGCACCAGTGGCTCTGTTGACCGTCAGCTCCTGGCTCACAGTTGCGGGTACAGTTCCGGATTTCCACCGGCTTCCCTCTTAGCCCTTGTTAAGGGGCACCATCTGAAGGAGGCGTGCCTGAGCGGTGGGACACTGTCAATTTGCCGTTTGGTTCTTGAGGGCCTCAGGGGCGGTGGCCTCCTGATCGTGCTGCTTGGTCGCTTGAAGGTTCGTCTGCGAGCTTAGAGCTCGGTATCGCCTGCGCGACGAGGCGAACGCATGAAAGGCCATCTGTCCTTGTGACCCTGAAGACGGCTCAATGTGTGCTTGCCTGTGAGGCGTTTGTTGCCCCTGGCCGACTTGGCTTTTGTCCTTGATGAAAGACAAAAAAAGTGGCCACCGCGTTTACATTGGCCGCCCCGTTCGATACTGCAAATGATAGTCATATTCAGGTAAAAAGGTCGAAGGGGGCCTCATGGTTAGGTTTTTAAGCGGCGCTTCCGCGCTGGCATTGGCTGTGGGCGGTTTTCATGCCCATGCGCAAGAGGCTGATGATGTCGAGGACGTCATCGTCGTGACGGGCCAGCTTTCCGAATTCGGTGCATCGAAGGCAGTGACACCGATTTTGGAAACAAGCCGCTCGATTTCAATCGAAACATCGGAGCAATTTCTCGCCAAAGGCGCGCAAACCGTCGGCGACGCGCTCGAATACACAGCCAGCGTCAACGCCAACAACTTTGGCCCAGCCACCAGGGGCGACTCCTACACAGTCCGGGGTTTTGAGGCGGCAGAATATCGCGATGGCCAGCAGACCCGCTTTGGCAGCTACAACAGTTCCCGTACTGATGTATACATGCTCGAACAGGTTGAGATCCTAAAAGGACCAGCATCGGTGCTGTATGGACGGGGGACGCCTGGCGGCCTTGTCAATATGGTCTCGAAACTCGC
>JBCCBY010000171.1:0-6691 GCA_039033795.1 Pseudomonadota bacterium
CCCTCTGATATCAATCCATCAGGACACGGGACATAATGTTTTTTTTTGCACACGGCAGAGTTTTGATTACCGGTAGCAGGGTGGAAACCTGTTCCGCGGCACAAGTAAAGATGCCTCCCTGCCTCCTAATGGACTAACTCAGCAACAGCCCACTTCCACAAGTCACGGAAACTTTGGCAATGAGGCTGGCTCAACTTGTGACTTGGACTGTCTCTTTTGTTCTGGTTCAGTCTATGCGGAAAGATATTCTGGAGGCTGCCAAGCTGCACAAACTGTTGCTGGATGGCTACAATCCGATGGTTCGTCCGGTTCTAAACATCAGCAGGTGCGAGATTCTTCAAAGAAGCCAGCCAGATGACTGAAGACGTCCGCAGGACAACGAACGTGACACTGGATGTGGACCTCGTTCAGATCCTGGAAACGGATCCCAAGGCAGGCATCGCAAAAGTCTGCATGTGGGTCAGGTAGACTGAACACACCAATGTCGTTTGATGGTGAAATAAACTTTTATTTGTCGAATTCAGACAATCGTGGACAGATGAGCTTCTAGGCTGGGACCCGGAAGAGTGGGACGGCATCACAAAGCTGCGATTCCGTGTGGAGGACATCTGGAGACCAGACGCTTACTTCTACGAACGGTCAGATCAATCCACATCGATGGACTCGAAGACATTGGATGGTTATTCAAGGCTCGAAATGAACGACGACGAAGTCTACAAAGGTTTTCCTGCAATCGTGGACACTTACTATCGAGATTTCGATGAGGATTTTCCTCAACCTCCTGATCTCAACGGCACAGGTGAACAAGGCAATACAGCCTCCTTCTTCGCCGCACAAACCCTCTTCGGCGTTTTGGGGCTGCCACTGGTCGCGAGCGCCGATGCGCCAACCGTTGGTATCCGCGCGCATGGCCTGGGCCGTATCGAGATCGACGAGGAACCTGCGCTGGTTATCGATTTGGCAGCTGGCGCTGCCGTTCCCATGGCGGGCGACCAGCCCGGAGGAACGCCGCGCATCGTGCTTGGCGCGGACAGTCATCCTGCGCCTTGGTCGCAGGTTGTCGCGATCCCGCCATTGATCAACTTCTCCTTGATCGGAGAACAGAAGCGCCTGGCGGACAGCCTCAACCAGCAGGCTTTTCATCCCACCATTCCTCTTCCCGGCGCTGAACCCTTGTTGGTGACCCATGTCACCGATCTTGATGTGGATCCGTATGCCGCCGAGCTGTCGCTGTTGATGGCTATTTTGCCGCGGATAGGCCTAGGCGGTAGGCGGAAGGTGCGGCTGTTCGCGGCTCTTAACGGCACCGCGCCCTCCGCTGTCGTTGCGCTCGCCAATCAGAGCGGTCCGAATGTTGTGTCCCTCCGGGAGCATGTGACCTTTGGGGAACTCGCCGCGATGGCAGGCGCAGGCGATGTCTATTTGTCGCTTCATCATCCGCTGCCGCTGCTTATTATTATGGCGCAAGCCCTTGGTTCTGCAGTGATCGCTGGCGAAGGGGCCCGTCCTTTTATGCAGGACGGCCGATCGGGCCGGGTGATCAAAGCCAGCAACCAAGCCTCCGTTGAAAATCAGCTACGGTTTTTGCTCACCCACCCAGACTTTGAACGGAGCTTTCGCCGGGGTGCTGCTGACCTTGCGGCCGAAGCGTTTGACGCGAACCTCCATCGGCCTCGCCTCTATGGTGCACTGGCGGGCCTTCTGACTTAACCATTGCCGAACAGTCTTGGTGTTGGACAGCAAGTCGTGCGAGAGCGATAACCTATGCTGATCGCCCCTCAGGAAGCTTTATGGATCAATCCAAGCGTACGTTTTTCGGCCTCTTAGGGAACAACACCCCGACCACACCCGAGCGCGCAGCCGATGAACCCTTCCTGCCCAGGGGCGCGGTGGTGATCGGCAACTACACCATCAAAGATCGCGTTGGGATGGGCGGCCTATCTGAGGTTTATAAGGCCACCAATTACAGCGGGAGAGACCTTGCGCTGAAAATCATGCGCCCAGAACACGTGGCGCAGACCGACTACACAAAGCTTCTCGAAAAAGAGGCGGAGCTTCGCAAGGTCCAGCATCCCGCCATTGTCGAGTATCACCTACCACAACAAGCCGTTTTTGACGGACAGCCCTTCATCTTTATTCTGATGGATTTTGTCGATGGGCCGACATTAGCAAAGCTCATGAAACAACAAGGAGCGATCCCGGCTTCTGTTCTGTTGACCCTCGCTGAGCGTCTCGCCAATGGTCTTTCCGCCGTGCATGAACGGCGGATTTTCCATCGCGATCTGTCGCCCGACAACATTATCTTACGCGGATCCGATCCCGCCGAAGCCGTCATCATCGATTTCGGCATTGCACGAGACGAGGACGCTGATGTTTCCATCATCGGCGACAGTTTTGCAGGCAAACGCCGTTATTCTCCGCCCGAACAATTTCAAAACATCATCACCGAGCAGACTGATCTTTACAGCCTTGGTATGACGCTGCTCGCCGCCGCACGCGGAAATCCGCAAGCCCTTGATGAACGTGGCGCCGACATGTGGCCCAACCTCGAGGGCTTGCAGCCTCGATTGGCCGAAGTGATCCGCCAACTGACAGGCCCGAAGCCCTCTGACAGGCTCGCGAGCGCCAGGCATCTTATCGATCTGCTTCATTCGCCCACGATCATGGACTTGCCGGCACCAGAACCGGCCAGCTTTGCCGTCCCCGGCGATGACGAAGATGCGACCGTGATCGGGTCGTCATCGGCCGCGCTTGGACAGGATCCACAATCTGAGCCGCCCTTTGCCACAGCGCCGCAGCAATCAACGGTCATCAGGCCTGACGAGAACACAGGCCCCAAACCGTTCCCTGTTCTCCCGGTGATGGGGGGCGCTGTCGCGACCGTGGCTTTGGCCGCGCTTGGGTTTGTCTTCTTTCTATCCCCCCAACCGTCGCCAGAGCTTGCGAGCAACGAAACAATACCGCAGCCGGTTGTTGTCCCGGGAACATCAGATGGCGACGCGACGGGCATCACGCCTTCTCCTCGTGACATTCCTGAACCCATTGTGCGCCAAGAGGGCGAGCGATCCGCCCCTCTGCGTGATCTTTTCGACGACCTTGCCGACGCTCCTAGCCGCTGCGGCGACTACGGTGGCGCAGATTTTGCTCCTTACAAGGCGCAGTGTTTCGTTGGCAAAGTTCTAACGTCATACGGACAACCAACAGACCGTTTAAGGATTTATCCCTACGAAACCGCAGAAGTCTTTGGCTTGGCACCGACAGTCGTTGAGACGATCACTGCCCGGATGGACGATATCGGGCTCTATCTTGATGTTGCGGACAACGCCAGCTCTGGCCATTTGACGATTTTTGCCGTTTACCCATGGGGCGGTGTTCAGGTCTTCCTTCCACGAACGAAAGGATCAGGAGGAAATGCCGCCTCTTTTACCAATGATGGCGAAATGCAGCGGTCCTTCCTCTCGGGCGCGAGCATCGGCGCGAACACGCCTTCACAAACACTGATCGATCGCGCCTTAAGACCCACCACCCCAGACACGGTCGAGTTGGGGGATCAATGGGAGCGTAACGTCGAAGCCATTGAAACCCGGCTCTTTCCTACTATTCGCTCCGTCTTTC
Source organism: Pseudomonadota bacterium (assembly GCA_039033795.1). Classification (GTDB taxonomy): domain Bacteria; phylum Pseudomonadota; class Alphaproteobacteria; order Caulobacterales; family Parvularculaceae; genus Parvularcula. The sequence goes on from JBCCBY010000171.1 coordinate 3,616, forward strand.
CCGAAACCCTTGATCAAGGAAGCGGGCCCGTGGTCGCCTACGCCCTTTTAACCGATCGCCCGATTTTTGATGAGCCGCCGTTCTTTTATATGCAAGCGGATAGCTTTGCCACCAGCCTTCAGGATGGATTAGAGCGTGCCGGTAACCTCGACTATGCTTTCCACAAATTTGTGATCTTTCCTCGCTAAATCTGCGACGAAGCAATCCCCCTACTGAACGTATGTGTCCGCACCACTTGAAAGCGCAGCAGTGCTCAATTCTGCACCAGAGTTTTCGAGCTCCAACACCTGCCCGCCAGCGCCGACCGTGACGAACCCTGCCCAATAGATCGGATGCGATGTGAGGGGTGTGGACCGAATATCCTTTGCTGCATCACGCAAGGCGCCCGCGATGGTGGTTTCTCCGTCTTGTGCATGACGGTAGAATGCTTGCACCAGATCGCGCGTTTCATCATCGTAGATCGTCCAATGGGCAACCACGATGGATTGCGCACCCGCCTCCAAGAACGAGCGCGCGAGGCCGGAGAGGCTCTCCGCACGCGTGGACTGACTGATGCTTGCACCAAAGGTGTCTTGCTGCGCACCAGCAGAATTACAGGCTGAGACAAAAACGAGCTGCGCGTTCATCTTCAGCTCTCGGATTTTTTTATCGGTCATGAGGCCCGGTATTTCCAAAGCATCATTATCGACCGTGTCCGGTGTCGTCACGATGAACGGATCAGGGAAACATGTGTTCTTCGGCGGCAAAAAACCATGCGTGTAAAGATGGATGAGACCATAGGTCTGAAGCTCTTGGGTTTCTGACATCTGGCGTAAGGCCGCATTCGAGAACGCAGCTCCACTTTTGACGGTGGCATTGCCAACAATCGAGCTGACCTGCGCAAGATGTTCTTCTGTGTCGGGCAGTTCTTTGAGTTCGGTGATCGCATCGACAAACCGCTGACAACTGACGGTATCGCCTAACGTTGTACGAAGACGGTTTTTGTAGTCATCGCCATGGATAAAACCGCCAGCCAAGAGAGCGCGTTTTTCCGACTGCCTGAACCGAGCGTTGCTGAGCGCAACGAAGTTAGGAACCGCGGGCAAATAGGTCAGCGAGACGTCGTCTCCAAGCCAGGCGAACCCGGTATAGTCATCATTGTCCCTGATGGCGAGGAAACCAGGCGATCCGACCCGGATCTGCGGGTCCTCCGTGATCAACATCGCAAGAGGAAGCTCTTGCATTGGTCCGATCGCTGTTGTGTGGATTGACGCGTAGCTTTCCAATGCACGGCCGTCGTCGCGTAAGGATGCATAAAGACGTTCGTAAATCCGGTGAGCGATCCGCACATCGTAGCGCGGGAACTCCTCTTTGTTCTTAAGGCGCGTGGCGGTGCGGAGCCTGTTGATATCGCGCTGCAAGAGCGGCTCCCGCCCCGACGACGTCTCACGAACAGGATTATCGAACTCCGTAACACGCAATCCATCGGCATCAATGAGGAAGACATAACCTGTGTCGGACTGACCAGATGCCGTCACAAGGTAGGCGGCGTCACCGGTTGGGTCCTTAGCGAGCGCGTCGATCACCTCGCCAACCTCCACGGGTTGTTGCAGACGTTCAGAGAGATTTTTGTTGTCACGACTCTCAAATCGTTCTCGGCGGGTTGTGGCTTCTTTCTGTGCCGCGACGATCTTATCATTGTGAACAGTGACTTGATCACTGTCTGCACCAAAGGTCCGTTCGATATAAGGCAAAGCGCCTTGTAGGCTTTTTAAGTCGTCGACGGCTCTCTGCCAGGCGAGATATCGGCGGTTTGCCCTCGTGTTTCCCTCACCAAGGCCTTCCGTATACTTTGTTACAGAGTCGGCAATTGCGCTTGATGCTTCGGTCGAACGAATAATCTGCACAGCCCGGAACATATCTGCATGAAGTGCATCCCGACGACTTGGGTCTTCTTCGGCGATACCGTAGGCACTATCAAGGAAAGCCCACACCATGTCGAAGTCCATTTGACCAGGTGATTGAACCAAAATCTCAACGCCTTCGCGGTAGCTTTCTAGCGCATCATCGATCCGTTTGCTGTTGTTATCAGCCAAGCCCCATTCAAGTTCGATTCGGCCCTTAAAGAAGTGCGCTCGGGCATTCTGCGGCGTGCTTGCGAGGCTTCCTCCACGCCATGAACGCCAACCCCGAATCGCGCGATCGATCGCGTCCCAAGCTGAAGCATAGTCGTCACGGGCCAAAAAGATTTGCGACTGCAGCACGCGGTACCGCGGCAAAGCGGTGCCCTCGAGCTTAGGGAAATCACCGTCGTCCACTTGTCCTATGGCGTCGCTGATTTCCTGGACAGCATCATATTCGCCCGTACACTTGTCATTTTGACCTTCGGCAACAGCGCAACCAGCAGTGTACAACATCGACGCGCGGATGGCGCTCGGAAGACTTGAAACATAAGCCGCCGCTTCGGATCTGCTACCTGCTCCCCGCGCGCTGGTGAGATTTAACTGCTCTGCCGCTTCTTCAAGGGTGACAAAAGCTCGGATCTCCGATCGTTGATTAAGGTTATGCATGACACGAAAGATCTTGAGGAACTGCTCATCCCGTTCACGGTCATCCTGGTTGGCTTGGTCAAGTGCGATCTCCGCACGATCGAAAAACTCATCGGCTGAATTAAATTCGCGCACGTTGCTTTCTGACATCGCGCGAAGCATGAGAATTCGCGCGCGCGATGGTAGGTCGACACACACTGTTGGTTCGCATTTTGCCGATAATCCGCCAGCAGAGCATCGAGCGCGACCTTTTCCTCATAGTAGTTGGCACCAAAACCGTTGAGCAACGCATCATCGAGCCGTGTCTCAAGCTCTGCGCAATCAAATCGCTGCGCAGACGCCGCACCAAACAGGACCGCTAAGGACAGGGTTAGGCTCGTAAACAATCGCATGATCGACCTCACTCTTCAGTTAGCTCTGGCAGCGGCGAGAGGATAAAGAATGTCGATGGGTTCGCCCAGAGCTGCTCGTTACCAAAGGCCAAGAAGTTGCTTTCATTGGTCTCTTCAAACGAAATCGTGTCCACCGCCACGGTGCTTTGTGGTGCG
>JBCCBY010000172.1:0-6669 GCA_039033795.1 Pseudomonadota bacterium
ATAGACAAGCTCCGCCTGCCAATCATCTTCCCGGCCACCAGCGAAGCCGTAGGTCTTAAAGCCCATGCTCTCGAGCGCGACATTGCCTGTGAGGACCATCAGGTCAGCCCACGACAGGCGATGACCATATTTCGCCTTCACCGGCCAAAGAAGACGGCGTGCCTTGTCGAGGTTGGCGTTGTCGGGCCAGGAGTTGAGCGGCTCAAACCGCTGCTGGCCGCCACCGGCGCCGCCGCGCCCATCGGTGGTGCGGTAGGTGCCCGCGGAGTGCCAGGCCATCCGGATAAAGAACGGTCCGTAGTGACCATAATCCGCCGGCCACCAGTCCTGCGAGGTGGTCATCAGCGCTTCGATGTCCGCCTTCACCTCATCAAGGTCGAGGGTCAGGAACGCCTCGCGGTAGTCAAAATCGGGGCCGTAAGGGCTCGACTGCGCCTCGTTCTGGCGGAGGGGGGTGAGGTTGAGGCTGTCGGGCCACCAAAACTCGTTGCGTTTGGCCTCGCCGGGGCGAGAGCCCGGGCGGCCCATGGGCGGGGGTCCAGGAGGCGGGCCATGGGGCTCTGGTGCGCTGGCCTCCGCGCCCGCGCCCGAGCTTTGCGGCATCATCGGCGGAGCGGTCGGCGGCGGCGCCTCGGGCGCTGGTTCCGCGCCGCAGGCAGCGACGATGAGGGCCAGCGCCGAGACGCTGAGGCGGGTGAAAGAGCGGCTGGTCATGATTGTTTCCTCCTCAAGGGAGGCCTCGCCCGGTCGGGGGACGGGGGTGTTTGGGGGCAGCCTGACCGAGCGAAGCCCGTGACCCTTGAAAGACCACGGCCCGCCCCATCGAGACAATCACATTTTCTTGATAGCTGACATCGATTGGGTCGATTGGCTATTCTGACGGCGCGTCATGGGGGCAGCGCTCTGCGATCAGGGCGCGAGCCTGTTCCAGCTCTCGGCGCATGCCGATCTCCGCAAACAAACTCTCCGCCTGCCGATAAAAGGCGCAGGCGCTGGCTCGATCACCCCGGTCAAACGCGACATTGCCGAGATTGACAAGGTTCCGCGCCATTCCCTCCTTGTGGCCCAGTTCCTTATGTAGCGCCTGGCTCTCCTGGTTGTAAGCCTCCGCCTCATTAAGGTCGCCGCGCGTCTGCGCGATCACGCCGAGATTGCCCAAGCTCGCCGCCATCCCCTCCTTGCGGCCCAGCTCCTCATTCAGTGCCAGGCTCTGCTTGTGATACGCCTCCGCCCCATCAAGGTCGCCGCGCGTCTGCGCGATCACGCCGAGATTGCCCAGCTGGATCGCCATCCCCTCCTTGCGGCCCAGCTCCTCATTGAGCGCCAGGCTCTCCTTGAGATACACCTCGGCCCCATCAAGGTCGCCGCGCACCTGCGCGATTAGGCCGAGATTGCCCAGCTCCTTCGCCATCCCCTCCTTGCGGCCCAGCTCCTTATCCAGTGTCAGGCTCTCCTGGTGGTACGCCTCCGCCCCATCAAGATCGCCGCGCACCTGCGCGATCACGCCGAGATTGCCCAGCTGGTTCGCCATCCCCTCCTTGCGGCCCAGCTCCTTTTGCAGTGCCAGGCTCTGCTTGAGATACGCCTCCGCCCCATCAAGGTCGCCGCGCACCTGCGCGGTCACGCCGAGATTGCCGAGCGCTACAGCCCTAACCACTGTATCTTCCGCATGCATCTCGAGGAGAGCTTCGAATGCCTGCCTGGCCCCTTCGAGGCGCCCCAGTCGCTTGAGAAGCAGCCCCAATTGGTTCCGGCTCACGTGATCGTCGGGCGCATAGGCCACCACTTTTTCCAGGGCACGGACCGCTTCTTCCCCATCGGAATAGTAGGTCAGTGCCGCAATTTCGCGGTGAGTCTCCGCCGTCTTCGCTGCGCTTTCAGCGACGCCATCATCTTGCTCAGCGGCCAATTGTTTCAAGTCCCGGACCGCCGCCTGCCTATCGGGGGGATCACGCCGCAGATGTTTTGCCGCGGCGCGTCGTCGAGCGTCCTGTGTCGACAGCAGCCGATTAAGGGTTTTCTGGATTGATTCATCTGCAAACGGATCTGTAGGACCGCTGGTTTGCGCCATAAGAAGCGCTAAAATCTTCTTGTTGCCCTGTATGAGCTCTTGTGTGTCATCCTTTACGCTTTGGATTTTGCTGTTGATGCTCGGAAGCTGCTCTGCCACCCAAGCCGTTAGGTTCAAATTCTCGATCAAAAGGTGCGGCTTGATCGTCTTGAAATAGCCGTCTTCTTCCAGGCCCGCCTCCATCGCCACCTTGACAACATGGCGGGCAAAGTCGCGGGCGTCATCCAGGCAATTGTTCGATGACGGATCGAAAAGGCCGAGCGTTTCCTTTTCCTGCGCGATCTCGACGAGGACGTGCTCGGCCACGGCGTTAGAAAGACCGCTAGGATCCTGCGCTAGCTTCGCAATCTCTTTCGGTGTCGGCCAGCAGGCAACGACGTGCTTGGTTAGGAGCTCATCCGCCTCATTGATCGCGTGTTCATCGACCGAAGCACCATCGCGGTAGGTTCCGTCCTTGATCGCCTTGATCGTGGCGTTTTGTATGCGTTTCACCGCAGCATAGGTCTCAGGATTCTGTGTCCGCATCCTCGACCGGATCGCCGCATAGCCGGTGGTTGCCGTCCCCGCCGCCGCGGCAGCCATCACCACCATCGGCTCAGCGGCCATGCCGGCAGTCGTCAGCCAAGCCGCGCCTCCGCCTAAGAAAGCCAAACGTTCTGCTAGGGTCGAACTGATCCGCAAAACACGCCTCATTCATCACCTGAACTGAACCCTAGCAGGTTGTGCAGCGCTGGCGAGGGCGCCTGGCCCTTATGCCGCTTGCCTCCCCCGCCCTTTTCCGCTAGCGGCGCCACCTCGAGCAGTGGTCGCTTGGCATTTGGGGTTGTCCCGCCGCCAAGGGAGCCGAAGGCGGCTAACGCGTCCCCGCGCCCCGTCTCCGCTGCCAGACAAGGGTGAGAACCATATGGCTCTTTACGAGCACATCTTTATCGCGCGCCAGGACGTGAGCCCCGCGCAGGTCGACCTCCTGACCGAGGAGCTGCAAGACATCCTCAAAGAAGGCGGCGGCAAGGTGGAGAAGACCGAATATTGGGGTCTTCGCAACCTTCAGTACAAGATCAAAAAGAACCGCAAAGGGCATTACGCGCTGATGCATATCGATGCGCCGTCCGATGCGGTGGTCGAGATGGAGCGTCAGATGAAGCTCAAAGAGGATATCCTCCGCTTCATGACGATCCGCGTTGATGAACTGGACCCTGAGCCCTCACCGGTGATGAGCCGCCGCGACCGCGACGAATGGAGACCCCCTCGCTAATGGCCAAGACATTCTTCCGCCGCCGCAAAACCTGCCCATTCTCCGGGGAGAAGGCGCCCAAAATCGATTATAAAGATCCAAAGCTTCTGGGGCGTTACGTCTCCGAGAAAGGGAAAATCATCCCAAGCCGGATCTCCGCCGTCAGCCAGAAGAAACAACGGGAGCTCGCCCGCGCCATCAAACGCGCGCGTTTCCTTGCGCTTCTTCCTTATGTTGCGCAGGACTGAGCCCAATGACCCAGGTTATTCTCCTTGAACGGATCGAACGGCTCGGCGCGATCGGTGATGAAGTCACCGTCAAGCCAGGTTTCGCCCGCAACTTCCTTCTGCCCACCGGAAAAGCGCTGCGCGCCACGGACGAAAACCGCAAGCGGTTCGAAGCCGAGCGCGCCGCGATCGAAGCGCGCAACGCCGAAGAGCGCGAAAAGGCTGAGGTCTCGTCCCGTTCGGTCGCGGACAAACAGTTCGTGCTCATCCGCTCTGCATCGGATGCGGGCATGCTCTACGGTTCAGTGTCGGCCCGCGACATCGCCGAAGTGGCCTCCACCAAAAAGCTCAAGCTCGCCCGCAACAACGTCCTGCTTGATGGTCCTTTAAAGACCCTCGGCATCTTCCCGGTGCGTGTTCGCCTGCACCCTGAAGTGATCGTTGGCATTGAGATCAATATCGCCCGCAGCCAAGACGAAGCTGATCGTCAAGCGAAGGGTGAAAACGTTCTCGCTAAGGACGAAGAAGTGATCGAAAAGGTCACCGGCACGGGCTTTGACGAAGACGGTGAAGCGACCGAGACCCCGGAGGCAGACGCCGCCGAACCAGCAGAGAAAGCAGCAACCGAGTAATCTCTCTCCGCACCGCGGGTCACCGCGGCGCGGCCACTTGGTTCCATGCAATAGGGGTTAGGATGGGCGGCCCACAGCTATCTCACCAGCCATCAAGAAACACCGCGATCGAAGACTATGCGGTTGCGGTGATTATTCCTTGCAAGAATGAAGAAGCGGCGATCGCAGATGTGGTCGCAGGCTTTCGAGCGGTTCTCCCTTCGGCCGCGATCGTCGTTTTTGACAATGCCTCCTCTGACAACACCGCCGACGTAGCAGCGGCAGCTGGCGCCATTGTCCGGCGCGAGCGCAACCCCGGCAAAGGCCAAGTCATTCGCCGCGCATTCGCAGATATCGAGGCCGATATCTATCTTATGGTGGACGGCGACGGGACCTATGATGCAGCGGCAGCGCCGGCCATGGTTCATAAACTGCTCCATGACCAGCTCGACATGGTTGTTGCGGCCCGCCGCCACGAAACGGACGCTGCCTATCGGTTTGGACATCAGACAGGCAACGCGCTGTTCAGCACAGCTTTCCGCTTATTTTTCGACCCGCAGATTACGGATGTCTTGAGCGGCTACCGCGTCTTCTCACGCCGCTTTGTGAAGTCCTTCCCTTCCGTGGCAAAAGGCTTCGAAATCGAGGTGGAGATCTCCGCGCACGCGGCGTCCATGCGCGTTCCGACGGACGAGTTTGACGTGACGTATGTCGACCGCGCAGCGGGAACGGAAAGTAAACTTAGAACCTATCGCGATGGCCTCAGAATTTTTGGGAGCATGCTGAGCTTTTTGCATGCCCACAGACCGACGGTCCTTTATGCACCCCTAGCGCTCGCCATGGCCCTCTTCAGCCTGACCATCGGCCTCCCGGTTGTGGCTGAGTATTTCGCGACCGGTCTGGTGCCGCGGTTCCCCACGGCTATCGCTGCCGCCTCGATCATGCTTGGTGCGCTCCTTGTCGGAGCCATCGGTATCGTTCAACGAAAGATGGCGCGCTATCACACAGAGCAAAAACGGCTGGTCTACCTTTCTTTACGATCGGCATCACAAGGTCCTCAGCGATGAAAGATCACTTCCAACGCGGCGGACGATTTTTGGTCGCGGGCGCGGTCGGGTTTGTGGTTGATGTGGCTGTGTTCAGCGTGCTTACGGCTTTTATTCTGCCACTGCCGCGGATCACACGCTTGATTTCGATCGCTGCCGCGATTGCCGTGACCTTCACACTGAGCCGTCACTATGTATTCGAAGGCGCGCGGAACCTCTCGATTCGTTCGTCATTGCCGCGCTATATCCTGAGTCAGAGCTTTGGGTTGTTCATCAACTACGGATCCTTCAGCATATTGATCACGTACCTCTCTGGAACGCTCGGGACTGGGGCCGCGCTTGTGGCATCGACGGCGATGGGCGGCATTGTGAACTATCTCGGCGCGCACTTTTTCGCATTTAAGGAACGGCATTGATGGGGCTTCGTTGGGTTCTTCTGAAAGTGGGCATCGCGGCGGGTATAGCCGCAGCACTCTTTGTCGCTTTCACCCTCGCCGTTTTCTTGGTCTTTCTCATTCCAAACGAGCCAATCGCGAAGAACCTAACGCGCTCGCTTGACGCGATTGACGATACATACACCGTCAATGGCCGGGTGGTTGATGCCAATACCGAATGCATTGGCCTCAGCATTGGGCTCTACGAAGACCCCGCGCACGAAGAGCAGAGCCGGTTTTGGAAATCGGTCAATGCGACCAGTCTTTATGGGTGCAGGCCCTTCATAGCATGGGCAGTCGATGGCAAAGCCGCCGAATCTCGAGACTATTTTCGTTATTGGCACGGATATCTTCTTATCTTCAGACCACTGATGGCGGGTCTTCCTTATCATGATGTGCGCGGCATCATCTTTTGTCTCAGCGTTGTTTTGACAGGGTGGTTCCTTACGCGCACGGGTCACGACTTTGGCTTCAAAGTGGGGCTGGCGTTCGCGCTGCCTCTGCTCTTCCTTAATGTCCTTGGGCTGATCACCGTGGTGACAAAAACGGTCACTTGGTGGCTCGTGGTCGGCGGCGCCATCTGGCTCTCACGGCCTTCCGCTCCTAATACAAAGACGGTCCCGGTGTTGCGGTTTTTCGTACTGGGATGCCTCACCGCGTTCTTCGACTATCTCACGCTGCCGATGTTGGTCCTGACCGTTCCCTTCTTGATCTACGGGCTCTATGCGCTGCGAAGCTCCAGCAGCATGATCCTGCAGAAGCCGTTTCTTGCTTTCGCCTTTGCGACTGCAGCGTTCGGTATGGGCTGGATCGGGCTGTGGGCGTCAAAGATCATGCTCGCCGCCTTTGTCATCGGACCAGAAGCTATCTCGAACGCGCTCAGCGCCGCGGCCGATCGGCACCCATTCGTGGTCATCCTCGGCCAAAAGACGCCGGAAGAAACCCGGGTGTTCACAATCGGCGTGCTGCAGGACGAGGATCTTCATGGACGGTGCCTTCGGTCAGTCGCGAATGCGAAGAGGGGTAGCACGGATATCGGACGGAGC